>DASUBD010000474.1:0-7207 GCA_035763445.1 Candidatus Angelobacter sp. | reverse complement strand
TTTCATTCCTCCACCTCAGGATCAGACTGGCTGGTGCTGCACGGTCGTGTGGACCTGCTGGACAGCGCAGAAAAACTTCATGCTGAAGTGGCTGTGGGGATGACCCAGACCATGAAGGATGCATTGGGTTCTGTGGCGGAGGAGCACGCGGAAGGACTGGTGGTGAATTCCATCCGCAAGACTGTTGATAATGGGCAGCTCGCCTTCCTCAAGTCCGGCAAACTTCAGCCTGTGCACATCACCAGCCGTTATTACAGCTTTATCACCAGGAAAATCCAGTTTCCTACGCAGTCTGACGATGACGTTCGTGAACTGATCAAGCGCCGCATCTTCTGGCTGGGCAAGACATCCCCAGCCGAAGTCGCCAATGTTTACGATTGCCAGTATGTAAACTTCCCACGTGAAAAGATGCTCGAGGCGGCCAGACAGCTTGCCGAGCAGGGATTGATCAAGCTGGAAGGCGAGCTTGCTACTGCATCCGATTGGCTGTTGCAACAGGAACCAGCGATGCTCAGCGCCATGCACAAAGGCGTGGAGGCCGGCAGGGCGGCCACCAAAGTGACGGCCTAAGTCTGTGGCCGCACTCCTTAGCGTTGAAAGTCTAAACGTCAAATTCGCCACGCAGACCGGCGAAGTTGCGGCCGTCCGCGATGTCAGTTTCAGTATTCCTGAAGCTGGTACTCTTGGACTGGTGGGCGAATCCGGATCAGGAAAATCAGCTACGTCGCTGGCCATCATGCGCCTGCTGCCTCCCCAGACAAAAATTACCGGAAGAATTTCCTTTGACGATCAGGATCTGCTTTCGCTCGACGGCGAGTCCATGCGGCTCATACGCGGTTCAGAAATCAGCATGATCTTTCAGGAGCCAATGACCGCGCTGAATCCCGTAATGCGTGTGGGAGATCAGGTTGCCGAAGCTGTGCTCGCCCACCAGCGCGTTTCCGGGAGAGAGGCCTGGAGCCGCGCTGTAGGCTCCTTACGGGAAGTAGCCATTCCGGATCCGGAGCGCCGCGCTAAAGACTATCCTCACCAGCTTTCCGGAGGACAGCGCCAGCGTGTGATGATTGCCATGGCCCTGGCAAACAATCCCCGGCTGCTGATTGCAGATGAGCCCACCACCGCCCTGGACGTGACTGTTCAGGCACAAATCCTGGATTTGCTGCGCGACTTGCGGCACCAACACAAACTGGCAGTTCTGTTTATTTCGCATGATCTGGGCGTGATTTCGCGGATAGCAGATCACGTAGCGGTCATGTATGCGGGCGAAATCGTGGAGATGGGCTCAGTGGAACAGATTTTTTCTGCGGCAAGTCATTCCTACACGCGAGGGCTGATCAGCGCAATTCCTACTATGCGTACAGACCGTGAACGCCCGCTGGAAACCATTGAGAGCCGCGCCCGTCCTGAAGCAACGGTGCCTTTGCGCCAGGTCGCTCCCGGGCACTGGGCCCGTGTTGCCCCGTAACCCTGCCCTGGTGATTTACACTCTCTTGGTTACCTGTGCGCATCCTGATACTGTCTGACATCCATGCCAATTTGGAAGCGCTGGAGGCATGCCTCGCGGCTGCACCGCCGCACGACCGTGTTTTCAATCTCGGCGATATCGTTGGTTACGGTGCCAATCCCAATGAAGTTACCGAGCGTTCCCGTGAACTGGGGACAGTGTTTGTTCGCGGTAACCACGATAAGGCCTGTTCCGGCGTGACCAGCCTCGAGGATTTCAACCCCATTGCTGGTCTGGCGGTGCTGTGGACACGCCAGAAGCTAAAGCCTGATAACTTGTCCTTCCTGCATGACCTGCCTTCCGGCCCAATTTCGCCGGTAGAGGGCCTGCAATGTGTTCATGGTTCGCCGCGAGATGAGGATGAATACGTGCTCATGCGGCGTGATGCCTATTCCATCCTTGGCCGTGCCGCTGCGCCGGTGACGTTTTTCGGGCATACCCACGTTCAGGGTGGCTTCTGGATTGACGATGAAACAGACGAGGAAGGAGGACTGGAGCTGAAGTACAAATCGCGCACCGGCCTCCAGCAACTCACCGTGCAACTACGGGAGACCGGCAAATATATGATCAACCCCGGCTCCATCGGGCAGCCGCGTGATGGCGACCCTCGGGCGGCCTTTCTCGTCTATGACACGGAACAAAGAGCAGTTACGTTCTTCCGCGCTCCCTATGACATTGCCGCGGCGCAGGAAAAAATCTTTGCTGCGGGACTGCCGGAGCGGCTCGCCATCCGGCTGGAGGAAGGCCATTGAGCCAGGGTTCACTTTTTGATCAGAAGCGAGAGACGCAGGCTGCTTTACCAGACGCGGTGATCGCCAACATTGATGGCGGTGCACGCGGCAATCCCGGGCCCGCTGCCTACGGCGTAGTCGTACGCAATAGCAAAGGCGAAGTTCTGGCTGAGCTGAGTGATTATCTCGGCCTGCAGACCAACAACTACGCTGAGTATTCCGGGCTGCTGGCTGCGCTGGAATATGCCGTGCGCCATGGTTACAAATCATTCAAGATCTTCAGTGACTCCGAACTGCTCGTTCGTCAAATGCAGGGACGGTACAAGGTAAATAACCTGGCCCTGCAGGAGCTGTTTGCCCGCGCACAGGCAATGGTCAGGAAGCTTGACCGCTTCTCCATCGAACATATCTTGCGCGAGCGCAACAAAGAAGCCGACCGCCTCGTCAACAAAGTACTCGATGAACGTGCACGCGCCGGGCGCTGAGTAGCCGATCCTCAAACAACATAAAGGCCATGCAGTTTTTGAATCCTCAGGCGTTTGTTCCAACTCCAAACTCCAGGTGAGTAGATGAAGAGGCAAAATATCTCAGGCAATGCCAAGTGGGAGCCTATTGTCGGATATTCACGCGCGGTTCGCGTGGCAAACATCATTCATGTAGCCGGGACCACCGCAACCGACGCGAGCGGCGGTATCGTTGGCATCGGTGATGCTTATGCGCAAGCCGTTCAGGCCCTCAGGAATATAGAAGCCGCCCTGCAGAAAGCCGGAGCCAGTCTGAAAGACGTGGTTCGCACCCGGACGTTTGTCACCAACATTACTGACGACTGGGAGAAGGTAGGCAAGGCGCACGGTGAATTCTTCCGTGACATCCGCCCTGTGGCGACGATGGTGGAAGTTGCGAAACTGATTTCCCCGGAGATGCTTGTGGAAATTGAAGCCGAGGCGATTGTGGTGGAATAAGTCTGCGGCAGATAAAGAAGGCCAGCAATCAAGCTGGCCTGATGTTTTTCCTCTGAGATTAAAGGTTACTTCTTGGGGGCGATTGAGTCCTTGGCGGCCTTGGCCACGCGGAACTTCACCACGGTCTTGGCTGCGATTTTGATTGGTTCGCCGGTTTGAGGATTGCGTCCCATACGGGCTTTCCGGTTGGACTTTACCAGACGTCCCAGGCCGGGGATGACGAATACGCCATTCTTCTTGGTCTCTTTGATTGCGGTTTCCGCCAGGTGCTCCAGGAACGCGGCGGCCGTCTTGTTATTCGTCTCCAGTTTCTCGGCCATGTGGCGTACGAGCTGGGTTTTGGTCATACCAGATGCCATCTTTCCTCCTTATTGTGAGTGCTTCGGCTCACTTGTGCGAATATATACACGTTTAACAAAGTGATGCAAGCGTTTTCCCCAGATTTTATGCGGGTTTTTTCACCTACGTTGTGGAAAACGAGCATGAACAGCGGGTCTTCAACCCTGTCGTTTCGCTCCACGCCGCTTGAGGGGGCGTTTTTCCTATTCAGCGCAACCTGCTCCTTGGTCATGCGGCTCGGCACGCAAGCCGGCCTCGCCGTAACCCGCAACAAAGAAGGTCTTGCTCCTATCCCAAATGCTGCGCTTTAGGAGAGGCGGTAAAAGCTCAGTACGGCGTCGCCTTGTTTCAGCACCCGTTGCCGACGCAACGAGCCGAAAGCATCCCCAGGATCAAAATGTTTGTCATGTTCGGCGATCACAAGGCTCTCGGGCTTGAGAATTCGAGATTGTGAAAGGAATCCCAGCACCTGCTCGTAGTCGCCCATTTTGCGGTATGGCGGATCGAGAAAACAGAAGTCAGCTACTACCGCCTGTGAATCCAGCATGCGTAAGGCGTTTGCAACCTCGCGCTCTATGACTTCAAATCCTTCATCGATGCCGAGAGAAGACAAATTGTCCCGGATCGTCCGGATCGCACGTGAATTCGATTCGACAAAATAGACACTGCGTGCGCCCCGGCTGAGCGCCTCAATGCCCACGGCACCGCTGCCGGCAAACAAGTCCAGCCACACGGAATCCGTGATGTTTGAGGCAATAATGTTAAAAAGCGTTTCGCGCAGCCGGTCAGAGGTGGGCCGGGTCTGCATGCCTTCCGGCGCACTGAGTCTGCGACTGCGATATTTGCCAGCAATCACGCGCATCAGGTTGATTTTACGTTCGCCGGCGGATTAGATGTCGAGAGAAAGATCAGGGTGCGGGTGCAATCGTGTAATCAAATTCGTAGAAGTGCTTTCCTTCCACGATATTGATTTTCATACTGCCCCTGAGACCTGTGAGCTGTCCTGTACCTGAATCCGGCACCACGATGATATTCAACTCCGGCTTCCCACGGCTCATGGTGGCATTATGCTGGAGCACAAAAGATCCGCTGCGGCCCTTGAGCCTCCCGGTGACGCGTTCCATGGCAACATAACCGGCTGAGCCTTTTACATCCGACATGGCGCTCAGCATCTCAACTTTGCTGGTGCCTTCCAGATCACCGTGAAACCGCTTTTCGCCTGACATGCGGCTCAAGGTAGCTCCGTCCGTCTTTTCAGGCTCACCTTGGGGGGTGAGTTTTACCTCGAAGCTGCCTTTGGCGTGTTCCATCGCTGCCTCCATCGTGGAATTGGTCTGTGCAGGTGGAAGCGCCATTGCGCTGGCAACGAAGCCCAAAAAAAAGCCAGCAACAAGACCGGAAAAAGCCAAACCAAGACAGCGAAAGCCCTTTTTCATGGAGTGCTCTCCCAATTGAGGCCGAACTGATGGGACCCGGAATTACGGCTTTTTGACTGCTGTTACCGGCGCTGGAATCAACTGCTCCAGCGGAACAAATTCCGTAGGATAGATGCCGGTATAGCAGGAGGTACAGTAAGTGGTCTTCTCGCCTTCGGCGCAAGCCTGCCGCAAGCCGTCAAGTGAAAGGTAGGCCAGTGAGTCCGCTCCAATATAGTTGCGGATTTCCTCAATACTCTTATTGGCGGCAATGAGCTGGTTCTTAGATGGAGTATCCACGCCGTAATAGCAGGGCGAAATGGTGGGTGGGCAGGAAATACGGAAATGGACCTCTTTGGCTCCGGCATCACGCACCAGACGGACGATCTTTCGGCTGGTGGTACCGCGAACGATCGAGTCGTCAATCAGCACAACGCGTTTCCCCGCAAGCAGGCTTCGGACCGGGTTGAGCTTGAGCTTTACGCCGAAGTCGCGCACGCGCTGCTCGGGCTCAATAAACGTCCGGCCCACGTAGTGGTTACGGATCAATCCAAAGCGGAAAGGAATGCCGGCTTCAGCGGCGTAGCCCAGCGCGGCCGTGACCCCGGAGTCAGGAACCGGAACAACAACATCTGCCTGGACCGGAGCCTCCCTTGCCAATTGCCGCCCCATAGCTTCGCGGCTGGTCTGCACCGGTCGCCCGAAAACCGTGGAATCCGGACGTGAGAAATAGACGTGCTCGAAAATGCAACTGGTCTGCTTCACCTTCTCGGTGGCAAAGGTGCGCGACGAAACTCCCTCGGGACCCACCACCACCATCTCGCCAGGCTTGACGTCCCGCTCATAAATCGCGCCGATCAGGTCAAAAGCACAGGTTTCCGAGGCAAAGACAATCGTGTCCCGCTCTGAGCCAGCGCCGTTGGGGATCCGACCCATAGACAAAGGACGGAAACCGCGAGGATCGCGTATGGCAAAGACGCGGTCGCGCGTCATCATCACCAGAGAGAATGCACCTTCAATCTGGCGCAGCGCGTCGCAGACGGCTTCAGGCAAAGTCTGTTCACGTGACTGCGCAATCAAATGAACAATAACTTCAGTGTCGCTGGTGGTTTGGAAAATAGAACCCTGCGCTTCCAGCCGGCCGCGAATCTCCCAGGCATTCACCAGATTGCCGTTATGCGCCAGGGCAATCATGCCTTTGTTGCAATCAACCACAATGGGCTGGGCATTGAGGACGGCGGAATCGCCGCTGGTGGAGTAGCGGGTATGGCCAATGGCAATATTGCCAGGAAGGCGCTCAAGGGCTTCTTCAGTAAAGATGTCAGCCACCAGACCCATGGCTTTGTGCATGTGCAGGCGCGCGCCGTCAGAGGAAACAATGCCGGCCGACTCCTGGCCGCGATGCTGCAACTGATGGAGCCCCAGGTAGGCGAGCGTGGAGGCCTCGGCGTGGGTGTGTACCGCCATCACGCCGCATTCGTCCTTGAATTTGTCGCGTTGCTCCACACCGCTGGTCATTCGTTCTCCTTTAGAAATCGCTTATGCCCTGTTGCACGCGGCTCGTCGCGCAAGCCGGACTCGCCGGGATTCTCTGGCTACGCGCTAATTGCTATTTGCTTCTTCTCAGCTCTTCTGCAATGTCTCCGGAACCAGATGTTCCCTCGTCTCGGCGTGCAGAGCCCGGACGAGAGCCGTGTCCCAAACCTGCCGCAACTCTGAAACCACCGCAGACACCACGAGGTGGTTATCAACTCTGATTTCTAATTTTTTCGGAACTGTGCGGCCGATCCGGACCGCCTGCAAGCCCCATTGTAGCGCTGTTCTTTTGATGTTCTCAGTGTTTTTCTGGTCGCAGGTAATCAGCACCCGGCTTGCATCTTCTCTAAATAAAAGGACTTCCGGGAGTGACCCCTTAGAGGTAAGGTCTACTTCAACACCGATGTTCAGAGGAAACGCGCTTTCTGCCAGGGCCACCGCCAAACCGCCATCTGAAACATCATGGGCGGATTCGATGGCTTGGGTGTGGATCAGTTCTCTCAACCATTTTTGCAGAGCCGCTTCTTGTTTAAGGTCGAGCGCAGGCGGGGTGCCCCAGACTTCCCCCAGAATCTCCTTGGCGTACTCTGAAGAGCCAAATTCAGCTTCCGCGTGGCCAGGATCAGCAGCCCCGGGGGCACACAGAACAAGGATATCCCGGTCCGGCTGGCGGAAGTGGAAGGTCATGGCCTGCTCCACGTCTTCAAGAATGCCGACGAT
>DASUBD010000473.1:0-3530 GCA_035763445.1 Candidatus Angelobacter sp. | reverse complement strand
CCTCTCGTTCACGAATACCTGACCCAGAATATTGATTTTTCTCTCGACCAGGAGAACCTGGAAGGCCTGCAACTGTTCTATCGCTATGCTGCGGAATACAAGGTGCTGCCTCAGGCTCCGGAACTGCGCTTTTTGGAAGCGGCTCAGTCCGGCAGCAAACCGGCAGCCGCTGCAACCAGCGCGCCAGTTCAAAATTCTTAACGCACAATCCCGCTTTTTACCTGCTTTGTTCCTGCATCCAATCCAATACGAATGTTTTTGTCTCACTTTCTTTATCTGAGTCTTTGGAGTTGGCTGGAACGCCTGGGCGGTGTAGGCCTGATTCTGCTTGGGTTTGCTGACAATTCTCCCATCCCTTTGCCTGGGAGTATGGATGCTCTGGTGGTGATTCTCTCAGCCCATCAGAGACACTGGTGGTGGTATTACGCCACCATGGCAATTATTGGCAGCCTGGTTGGCGGCTATGCAGCCTATGCCGTTGGAAAGAAGAGTGGTAAAGAAGCACTGGAAAAGAAAATTCCAAAGGAGAAGGCGGAAAAGATCTACGACAAGTTTGAGAAACATGGCTTCTGGAGCCTGTTTATTCCCGCCCTGCTTCCACCACCGGTGCCATATTCGCCTTTCCTCATTGCCGCCGGGGCGCTGCAATATCCACGAAGCAAGTTCTTCCTCGCTGTGGGATCAGCCCGAGCTATTCGCTATACGGCATTAGCGTCTTTAGGATCGATTTACAGCAGGCAAATCTTCGGCTTCTTTCACAAATATTACAAACCACTGTTCTGGAGCTTGATCGGGTTGGCTGTCCTCGGCGGCATCGCCGCTCTTATCTGGACGTGGATACGAAAACGCGAAGGAAAACCAGTGGTTCCGGATGTGAAGGACGAGAAAACCAAAGTTGCCTAAGCTCCAGGATTTGAACTCTCGTGGGAAGCTTCCTTTTGTTTCTTCAGAACGACGGCGCCACTGAAGGCGCCTTCGCGGTCCGCCTGCCCCACCACAAATTGCTGCATCTCCGGTGTAGAACCGGTAAGGACCCATTTGCTATCAAAATTGGTTGCGGCCTTCTGGTGTCTGGCCAACAGCGTGCCGCGCCCTTAATTTCATTCTCAATCCATTCGTTATCCAGATATTCGAGCCGCAGTACCCCGTGATCCAGATCTACCCGGAAGATCCAATGTGCCGCACGCAACCTTACATTGACTGGCTGAGATTTGGCTTTCCGTGGCCCAGGGAGAAATTCAAGAAAGAGACCTCCTCCAATGTCTATAAGGGAGGGCTCAAACCTGACCCCTGATTTGGACAGGATGGCATTAAGCTCCGCCTGATCTGAGAGTTGAAGCTGCCTTGGCTGAACATCGAAAAACTTCTGTCCTCCCAGGCTTACCAGATGGGCATCGAAAACACTTTCCTTTAAGCCATGAGCCGCTTTCCCGCTCATTCATTACAAGCTGGTAGGCATTGTCGCCGGCTCTGGTAATCCGGAGATCTCCTTCATCAGGATTTTGTCCCATCCAGGTGCCAACCAGCGCCGACTCAAAAATCACATCCTTGTCGGTATAAATCGGGTTAAGAGAATCAACGGGAACACACCCGACCAAAAAAGCAGTAATTACTAGAACAAGCAGAATTGAGATGACTCTCATGGTTTTTCCTTGTCCCGCGCCGAAGAATCAATGTCATGAAAACAGCTGTTCGGACTCTCAGAGTTGCTGGTTCAATTATGCAGCGACCGCCGGCCTATGGCGCCTTCTTTTATTGAACAGCAATCTTTCGGTAAAATTAGCAGCGAATGCCACTCACCAAACAGCAGGCTCTTGACTACTTCCGCTCGGACGACCTGATCGGCCTGGGCATGGAAGCCGATGCGCTCCGCCGCAAGCTGCATCCCGAAGGCGTGGTCACTTACATCATTGATCGCAACATCAACTACACCAATTTCTGCACGGAATACTGCACCTTCTGCGCTTTCTACGCGCCTGTGAAAGGACCGGGACGGGCCAAGGGATATGTCCTGGATTTTGAGACCATCTACGAGAAAATCCGTGAGACGGTGGAAGTCGGCGGGACGGGTGTACTGATGCAGGGCGGCCTTCATCCGGATCTGAAGATTGAGTGGTATGAGGAGATGCTGCGCGGCATCAAGCAGCGCTTTCCCAAAGTTCACCTGCATTGCTTCTCGGCCTCAGAGGTTATTCATTTTGCCGAGGTTAGCGGGCTGAGCATTGAAGACACAATCAAGCGGCTGCGCGATGCGGGCCTTGATTCCATACCGGGTGGCGGAGCAGAAATCCTTGACGATGAGGTCCGTTACAAAATCGCCCGCCTCAAGTGCCTGACGGAAAACTGGATCAACGTTCATCGCACCGCCCACAAGCTGGGCATGCGGACCACGGCTACGATGATGTTTGGAGTGGGCGAAAGTCTTGAGCATCGCATCAACCACTTCCAGCGCGTCTTCGACCTTCAGGAAGAGACCGGGGGGTTTACCGCGTTCATCCCGTGGAGTTTCCAGCCGAAGAATACTGCCTTGGGCGGCCGGCATTGGGACGAAGCTACCGCGGTTGAATACCTGAAGACACTGGCCATTGCGCGCCTGTTCCTCTCGAATTTTGAAAACGTCCAGTCAAGCTGGGTTACCCAGGGACTCAAAGTCTGTCAGCTTGGATTGCGCTTCGGCGGCAATGATGTGGGCTCAGTGATGCTGGAAGAAAACGTGGTGCGCTCTGCCGGCGTAACCAACTGCACCACGGAAGAAGAGCTACGCCGAATGATCCGCGAAGCCGGTTTTGTTCCCAAACAGCGCGACACATTGTATCGACAAATGTTCCTCAACTAGCCGCCGTTTCATGAAGTTGTGGGGAAGATCGGTCTGAAGTGCACTGGTTCTGCCAGCAGCAGGCATTAGGGGAAGCCATTACCACGGAGCCTGCCCCAAAGCGCAAAAACCCTTTGTTCATGTACCTTTTGTCAGGTACATGTCCTAATGCCGCATTGCATATGTACTAAGTAAAGCGCTTTAATCATCGAGCCTAAGTAGATGAATTTAGAGCAGCTTCGGCGAGTCCCTCACTCCCCCGAATCGCAGGGCTGCACTCTCCAGGAGCCTTTTTTATGCAGATCGGTGTGTACGGGTGTGGGTATTTGGGCACTGTGGTGGCGGCGTGTCTGGCGGATTTTGGAGTGCCAGTAACGGCCTACGGCAGCGATTCAGTCAATACCACCTTGCTGGCCAGTGGCATTCTGCCCTTTCATGAAAAAAATCTAAGTGACATTGTTCGCCGCGGCGTTCGCGCCGGCCGCCTTATGTACTCCACGCACCTGCAATCCATGGTGCAACGGGCCGAGATCATCTACCTGGCAGAAGACGCAAACAAGGACATCGAGTCGATCTCCATGGAGATCGCCAGCTACAGCGTTCACGGTCAGATTTTAGTGCTGATAACACCGGTTCCGGTCGGGACCGCCCGCCGCATTGAAGAACGGCTGAAGTCTGCCGGCAAGCAAATGACCGTGGTATCGCACCCGGTCTT
>DASUBD010000472.1:0-5651 GCA_035763445.1 Candidatus Angelobacter sp. | reverse complement strand
GAGATGGAAGATTCCTGTACATCTGCGGCCCTGGATTTTGTTGCGCTGCAATCGCAACGTGCAGGGTTAGAAGTTGCGCCACATCTTAAAGAGTCGCCAGCGCTGCTTGTACCTGCCACAGTTGGCATCCGCAAAGCGGTCATCCTTCTTCCGCCAGACTGGCGGGAATGGAGCCGGGAAAAGCTTGAAGCAGTTCTGTCGCATGAGATGTCTCACGTGGAACGCCGTGACGTGTTGACCCAGCTTCTATCAAAGCTGCATTGTGCTCTCTTCTGGTTCAGCCCCCTTCCCTGGTGGCTGGACCGGCAGATCACAAATCTGGCTGAGCAGGCCAGTGATGAGGCCGCGCTTGCCGGAGGAGCAGACCGCACCCTCTACGCTGAAACTCTGCTCGGCTTTTTTTCTCAGCTTGAGGGCAGGGCAGGGCGCATCCGATGGCATGCGTTGTCTATGGCCAGCAGTGAAAGCAGTTCGGGCGCCGAGCGCCGCGTCGACCGCATCCTCGCCTGGAGGCCCGCTGGTTCCATGAAGAAATCCTTTATCGCCGTTTCTCTTGTGTGTGCCGTGCCGGTAATTCTCCTGATTGCATCTCTGCGTCCTTCCGTGACGGCGCAGGCAGCAGCAGAGCCGGGAAAAGCAATCCCTGCTGCCTCGGTGGCAAATACACCCGTAGCGCTGCCGGCAAGGATGTCACGCACGGTTCGCCCCGAGTTCGTTGCTCAGGCAGCGCCTGCGGAAAAAACAAACAGCTCGCAGCCGAAAGACGTTCAAACGTCCGAGGATTCGAGCGCAGTCAACGTGCATGGCGGCTTTTACAATTCCGGCCCGCGTTATGTGATCATGCACGCCAATTCCAACAGCGTGACCATGTCCGGCGATGAAGAAGACATCCAGCACGCCCGCGCGCTGCGGAGAAAAATCAATGGCGATTTCATCTGGTTTGAGCGCGACGAAAAGTCATATGTCATCACTGATCCAAAGTTCCTGTCCCAGGTAGAAGCTTTGTTTGCTCCCCAGGAAGAGCTTGAAAAGCAGCAGGACGCGCTGGGGCGGCAGCAGGACGAACTGGGCCGGCAACAGGATGAACTCGGCCGTCAGCAGGATGAAGTGGGTAAACAGATGGACTCTGTTGCAGTGAAGGTGCCGGACATTTCACCGGAGCTGGAGCGGATTCACGCGGAGTTAAAGCAACTTCAGGCCAGCGGCGCAACGCAAAACCAACTGGGCAGAATCCAGGCTCGAATTGGCGAACTCCAGTCCCGGATCGGCCGGTTACAGTCTGGGGCGGGTCAGCAGCAGTCCATCATCGGCCGCCAGCAAAGCGAGCTTGGACAGAAACAGAGCACGCTCGGCCGCAAGCAGGGTGAAGTGGGCCGCCAGCAGGGAGAGTTGGGGCGACGCCAGGCTGAGCTTGCCCGCGAAGCTTCCAGCAAACTGCGCAGCATGTTTGACGATGCCATCACCAAGGGAATTGCGAAGCCGGAATAAACACTCCCAATTAGAACGGCGATAACAGAAAGGATTTCATGATTATGCATTTACAAATGTCATCTCGATTTCGCCTGGCATTTCCGGCAGGCGCCGCACTGGCTGTTCTTCTCATGGGTTGTGCATTCATCGTCGCCAGCGCGCAAACTCCTTCGAAATATATCAACGACACATTTACTGTAATCAGCCGCACAGATCACGGCCCAGTGCATGTCTATCTTCGCGGAGAAGGAGACCATTGCTGGGCCAGCACCTCTGATGATCGGAATGTCGCCATCAGCATGGGCGACAATCTGTGCACCTCTTCGGCCCAGGACGTTCCCGATGAAGCGTTGATGTATGCCCGAGTTATGCCGGCCAAGATCTCGTTTCGCTTGAACGGAAAGGGTTACTCCATCAGCGATGCCAATACAGTGAAAGCAGCGCGGAGTCTCTTTGATCCGCTTGTCAGCATTCAGGTCCAGCAATCCGAGCTCGGAGCAAAGCAGCGCGCTCTCGGTGAGCAGCAGCGGGAACTTGGAAACCGTCAGCGGCAAGTGAAAGTGAAAGTTCCCGATATGAGCTCCGATTTCCAGAAGGTTGAGGCTGATGCCAAACGGCTAAGCTCACAGGGAGCTACGCAATCTCAGTTGGGCGACCTGCAATCTGAACTGGGAGATCTGCAAAGCCGGATTGGCGACCTGCAATCGAGCGCGGGAGACGAGCAATCAACCATCGGCGACCAGCAGTCAAAACTGGGAGATCAGCAATCAGAGCTCGGCGATCAGCAGTCTGAATTAGGCCAAAAAACCGAGGCCCTGGCCGTGGGAATTGCCGATAAGTTGCACCAGATGCTGCAGCAGGCCGTCAGCTCCGGTACGGCCAGGCCCGAGTAAGCTGAGCCTGAGTTACGAAACCACTCTTAGTCTTTCCGCATTAGGCCTTCCTCCGTTGAACTGACGCGGAGGAATGCTGCCATTCCTGAGTTCCCGAAATTTTCTCGAAAATTGCCCTTGACGGTAAAATCACAAGACGGAGGATCCATGTCAAAAGGCAAGATGATTGCGCTGTGGGTGCTGAGCGGGCTTGTGGCAGCAATGTTTCTGTTCGCCGGGGGTACCAAGCTGTTGATGGCCGACCAGATCAAACCTATGTTCGTTAAGTTCGGCTATGCCGCTTGGTTCGCCACATTCATAGGAGTTTGCGAAGTGCTGGGCGGAATCGGTGTGCTCATCCCGCGTCTGGCCGGACTGGCCGCCGCGTGCCTCAGCGTCATTATGGTTGGCGCCGTCTACACTGTAGTAGCAATGCATCAATACAAGGACGCCGTGGTGCCGGCAGTCACTTTTTTTGTATTGATTTTCATTTCTCATGCGCGTTTTACAAGTGGGCGCGCTTTGCAGGCGCGAGCGACTTCGCCGGGAAAATAGAAGATAAGGGAAAGCTGTTATGTGCAGGAACATCAAACCTCTTTTCAATTTTGATCCGCCAGTGACCGACGAAGAGATCCGCGCGGCTTCGCTCCAGTTTGTGCGCAAGATCACGGGCTTCAACAAGCCTTCGCGAGCCAATGAAGCTGCGTTTGAAAGCGCCATCGAGGAGATATCCGGAATCTGCGCGCGGTTGCTGAGTTCGCTGGAAACAACGGCCACGCCCAGAAACCGGGAAGAGGAAGCGGCAAGGGCCAGCGCCCGGGCGGCGGAACGATTCGGAGCCTGACCGCGCGCCTCGCACCTTAGTTACCTGAACGGCATGGGGGTGGTTCTCTACAATAGAGACGCCATGGCGGCCAATCCCAGTGTGACATCAAGACCTCCATCCCATCGAACAAGCCTGGTTCTCGCCGCCGCGGCTGGGGTGCTGCTGACGCTGCTTTCAGTGTTCCTCATCGGGCACACACAAGCCGGGCGGCTTTCCAGCTTGTGGTCCGCAATCACCGGCCGCAATACCGTCATCATCAGCCAGGGCAGCGTGGTTGAACGTATCCAGCGGTTGCAGCGCATGGAAACCGTGGTTTACAACATGGACAAAATCGTAAGCGGCGGCCGCAGCAGCGCCATCCTGCCTGACTTCCTCACCGGCGACCGCATGCTCATGGTGGTGCACGGGCAGGTGGTTGCAGGCATTGATTTCACTCTGCTGCGTTCGTCTGACGTCCAGATCAGCGGAAAGAACCTGCGGGTGCATTTGCCCACTGCCCGCGTGCTGCTCACGCGCCTGGATAACTCAAGAACGCGGGTCTACTCGCGCAGCACCGGCCTGCTGGTGCCAGTGGATCCAAACCTGGAGACACAAGTCCGCCAGGAAGCCGAGGGAGAGTTGCTGGAAGAGGCGGTGAAAAGCGGGATTCTCATCAAGGCGCATGAAAACGCGCGTACGACGCTTGCCACACTGCTGTTGGGTCTGGGTTTTGAAAAAGTGGAAGTGGATTGATTCATGCGCTGTCTCCTCAGCGCGTCCCGCCTTGCTACTATGGATAGGCGAGAATAACCACGATGCAATACACCAATCTTGGTTCCACGGGTACAAAAGTCTCACGTGTTTGCCTGGGCTGCATGACCTACGGCTCAAAGAAGTGGCGTGAATGGGTGCTGGAGGAAGAAGAAGGCCGGCCGTTCATCAAGCGCGCCCTCGAGCTGGGCATCAATTTCTTTGACACAGCTGACATGTACTCGCTTGGTGTGAGCGAGCAGATCCTGGGACGCGCGCTTAAAGATTTTGGCCTGTCTCGCGACCGGCTGGTGATCGCGACCAAGGTTTTCTTTCCCATGGGAGAAGATCCCAACCAGAAAGGTCTTTCGCGCAAACACATCCTGCATGCTATTGACGATAGCCTTCGCCGCCTGAACACCGACTATGTCGATCTCTACCAGATTCACCGCTTTGACTACGAAACGCGGATTGAAGAGACGCTGGAAGCGCTGCACGATGTGGTGAAGGCCGGCAAGGCCCGCTACATCGGTGCGTCGTCCATGTATGCCTGGCAGTTTGCCCGCATGCTGTACACCGCTGACCGTCTGGGCCTGACGCGTTTCGCAACCATGCAGAACCATTACAACCTTGTCTATCGCGAGGAAGAACGCGAGATGGCGCCGCTGTGCGTGGCGGAAGGAGTCGGCATGCTGCCCTGGAGTCCGCTGGCGCGGGGCCTGCTCGCGGGAAACCGGCGAGCTGGAACTCTTCGTTCCAGGGCAGATGACTATGCGCACAAGCTCTACACGCGGGAGGCGGACGATCGCGTGGTGGATTGCGTGGAAGAGTTGGCCAAACAGCGAGGCGTGCCTCCGGCGCAGGTAGCCCTGGCATGGCTGCTGCACAAGCCCGGCGTGACAGCGCCCATCATCGGCGCTTCCAAGCCGCATCATCTTGAAGATGCCGTAGCTGCCCTCGAGATCAGGCTCAGCAAACAAGAAATAGAAAAATTAGAATCAGTATACGTTCCTCACCCAATACTCGGCCATCACTAAGCGCCTCTTGCGTCGCTGGAAATTGTGCAGCTTAGGTTGGATTAAGTAACAATTCTGCTGCTCTGCCTGCATCACGAGCGGAATCCAGTAGCATCTCACCTCAGTTTCCCGCACTTCCTTTCAGGTAAAGGAGCCGTTATGTTGCGCAGGGTTTCACGCGCGTGGAGGAACACGCTGCCGGCAATGTTGTTGCTGGTCAGCTTAGTCACAATCGCAACGGGCCAAACCACTTTCACCAGCCCCACTTTCATTCCAACATCAAACCAAACCACCGCTGTAGCCAGTGGCGACTTCAACCAGGATGGCCTGCCTGACCTGGTGGTGACCGATGCCAATACCAACACCGCTGTTGTTCTTTTTCAATCGGCCGGCGGACATTTCACGCCCGGCACAACCATGGCCACGGGCAAAGGGCCTGATGAGATTGCCACCGGCTTCTTCGGGGGAAGAGATAACCTTGGGCTGGTGATCGCAAATGGTCAGGACCACTCCATATCTGTCTTCTTTGGCGATGGCGCGGGCTTTTTCTTCGCGAACCCTCCGCTACAACTTACCGGGCTCCCCAAAGCTCTGGTGGTAGCTGACTTTACCCGTGATGGAAATTCTGACATCGCCGTGCTCGATTGTGTTCCTCAGTCAACCTGCACTCTCAAAATTTTCATCAACGATCTTTCCTCAGGCACGATTCACGTGGGACAGTCCATCGCCATTCCTGGT
>DASUBD010000471.1:0-8113 GCA_035763445.1 Candidatus Angelobacter sp. | reverse complement strand
GCCTGGTTCAGCGGTGTCCAGCCATGTCCCTTCATGGGACGGCCGTATTCAAATGAGCCTCCATATGCGGGATTGGTGGCGCTGCGCAGGAAGCCCTCCAGACGATACACGGCAAGGTTCAGGTAGAAATTGTCCATGTCTCCGCAATAGAGGTGAATTTTGCCCGCCAGTTGCGGGCCGATTTTTGGCCAATTTTGCTCCAGGTAAAAGCGCAAATCATAGCCATGGTCGCGCATGTAGTCAGCCACCTGATGATCAATGCGACCAGTTTCCTTGTCCCATAGCGGCCTGGGGTATCCGTCCGGTCCCACGGGACCATAGACCGCCTCCCAGGCCTCCAATTGCTGCCCGGATCGGCCGTGACTTCCCATCACGTCTTCCAGCAGGCTCATTTGCCGCATGGTAACGTCTACCTGCCCTTCAGAGGTGCGCTCCAGCGGACGTTCGGGAACTGGAGAATCGTAACCGGGAGCTAAAAACGCATTGACATCGTTGTAAACATCCACGATCTGGTAACGCGTGAAGTCGACCGGATCAGGATAGAAAGTCCATGTGCCGCCGAAGAAATCAGGATGGAAGACCTGAAGCGCAAGAGATTCCCAGCCACCGGTTGATCCACCGGAGAGCACGCGGGCATACGGCTGGCGAATAATGCGGAAATGCTGCTCAAGGTAGGGAATCAGCTCTGTCATGATGGCGTCACCGTACGGACCATTGTTGGCTGAGTTCACGGCGTAAGAGTCATCGAAATATGGCGTGGGATGCTGAAATGTAATCACGATCATCCGGGGGAAATTGGCGCTGGTCCATCGCTTATAGAATGCCTGTCCGGAAATCTGCCCCTCGCGCACGTGTGGTTCTGTAGTGCTGACCTCTTCTGTGAAGCCGAGCGGAGCGCCCAATGAGAAGTGGCCCTGCTCGTAAGCTACTGGATAGTGGGCATTCGGATGGGAGTCGTAGCCTTCAGGCAAAAGCACAGTGGCGCCAAGGTACATCGCCTGTCCCCAGAAGTCGGTGAGGAGCTTGCTCTGGATCTTTATATGCCGCAGGTACTTCGTATCCGCCGGCATTTGGATGGGACCAATTTTGTTGTCGAGGGAGAGCTGAATCTCATACCCGCTCAGCGGATCCAGGTGAAATCGACGCACGGCACTGTAGAGGTTTCCCGGCGATTTATTAAAGTGCTGGCCCTCCCACTGGTCCATGTGCGCCCAGATTGTGTGGCCGTCCTGCCGATGAAATTGGGTGTAAACGTTGAACAGAGCTTGCACGTAATAATCACCAGCGGGCAGCTCACGTACAGAACGCAGGGGAGAACCCAGCGTGAGAGCATCAAGCATTACCGAGCCGCCGGGGGCCAGATCCTGGATATCGCGCCCCAACAGCTCCGTGTGCGAGTGCCACGATCCCACCTGCAACCGGGGCTCAGGAAAATCAACGCGCGAAACAATAATGAATACCCGGCCGGTGATCGGCTGCCGATAGCCTGCCGGTAAAGTCACTCTGAAGCGTGTATCGGCCGCGTTGGCCCGGATCTGCATAAAGGCTGACAGGCACAAGAATGAGTACAGAAGGCGCTTGAAATGAATCATTTAGTTTCTCCGGGAGCTGTTCAGAATAGACGTACTCAGGAGTTTTTTCCAATTGAATCATTCATTTAAGTGGGAGTCGGGCAAACATTCCTTGCCCCGATAGCGGACTTTGACCATACTTAGGAGGTGGTGAACCCGCGCTGGATAACGAGTTGGAGGAAGAAACTGCGGTTGGCGCCCGTTATTGCGCTGATTGCGCTTGCAATCGTCACCATATTCTGGTCGGCGCGACGTTACTCTCTGGAACCATCACGTGCTGCGCACCCATTCCGCATTACTTATCACAAATTGCCACCGGAACAGGGAGTGGGAGTAGCGCTGGTTGGGGCCGCCAATGAAATCTTTCAAGAAGCCTGCCGCCGTCGCCACGTTCCTGTGCAACTGATTGATGTACAGCAGGAAGAGCCCATGGACGCCCTCCGTGAAGGAAAAATTGATCTGGTTCCAGTGGTGTTTGATACCCCTGAAATCAGGCAATTCTTTTACATCTCTGATCCCTGGATCATGGATAGTGGCTGGATGGTCTCACGCGAGTCTTCTAATATCTCTACACCTGCTCAGGTTCGAGGCAAACGTGTCTGGTATCAGAACAACATAAGGCACAGCTACATTGCCCGGGAGAATTTCCATGGCGCTAATCTCTATCCTCAAGAGTCATTCACGGCTGCAGTGGAAGGTGTATGCGACGGTAAAGCCGAAGCTGCATTGGTCTCCCCTGTAACGGCGGGCATTAACACCTTCTTTGAAAGGCTCCCGGCATGCGCGGGCGTCAAGCTGAAATTCAGCCCTCTGCCTCATGGCAGAATCTGGTTTGGAGTTGGCGCGCGTCAGGATGACGCTGCCGCCAGCGCCGCCGCTGATGCAGTGCGGGAAGAAATCGGACTCATGGTGGAAGATGGCACCCTGGGACGTATTTACCTGAAGTGGGGACTCGATCCAAATAACGCAGCCACCGTGATGCAATACCTCACGATCCTTCGCCAGCGCAGCTACTACATGGCAATGACCGTCCTGGTACTCCTGGCTGTACTGCTGCTTCTGAGTTGGGGCGCGTGGCGCTTGCGTAAGGCCCGCCGGCTGGCTGATCAGGCGAACCAGGCAAAAACCGAATTCCTGGCCAATATGAGCCATGAAATCCGCACGCCGCTCAATGGTGTCATCGGCATGACGCGGATGGCCCTTGATACGCCGATGAACCCGGACCAGCGCGAGTGGCTGGGGATTGCCTCAGCTTCTGCAGACGTCCTGCTTTCGGTTGTTGATGAGATCCTGGACTTCTCCAAGCTGGAAGCAGGCAAGCTGCGGATCGAGGACCTGGAGATTGATATTTGCGAGCTGCTCGAATCTTCGGTAAAGGCCTTTGCTGTTCCCGCCCATGAAAAGGGCCTGGAGTTGATCTGTGATATCGACGCTGGCTGTCCCGCGTTTGTGCTCGGCGATCCCGTGCGCTTGCGGCAGGTCTTGTTTAATCTTCTTGGCAACGCCATAAAGTTCACGCACTACGGCGAGATCAAGCTGAATCTGACGGTCGACTCCGGACGCACCGGCCCGCGTTTGCATTTCTCAGTTTCAGATACCGGAATCGGGATTCCACCAGCGAAGCAGGTCCTTGTGTTTGAGCCATTCGCGCAGGCAGATAGTTCAACCACGCGCCGCTTTGGAGGGACGGGGCTGGGACTTTCCATCTCACGTCAATTTGTGGAACTGATGAAGGGAAAAATCTGGGTCGAGAGCCAGGAATCGCACGGCACAACCTTTCATTTCACCGTGCCTTTGCGGCCAAGTGGCCGTTTGCAAGAGAAGGGAATTCTCGCAAACTCGTCGTGGCATGGTAAACATGTCCTGGTAGTGGATGACAATGCCACCACGCGGGAAGTTCTGACACGTACTCTGGAGGCATGGCAGCTTTCGGTCACCTGTGTTCCAGACGGGGGCGCCGCTCTGGAAAAGCTGTCAAAACCATCCGCTGCAAACGGCAGTGGCTATTCGCTGATGGTGATCGATTCTGAGATGCCGGGAATGGATGGCTTTGAACTGGCATCGCTGGTCCAGCGTCGTTTTGGATTGGGCCATTCAATAGTGATGATGCTTACTTCAGATAAGTGCAGCTTCACGGCTGTCCGCTGCACGGAGCTCGGCATAGCTGCTCACCTGTTGAAGCCGGTAGGCAAAGGCGAGTTGTTGGCGGTCGTCCGGCATGTATTAGCGGGAGAGCAAGCTTCGTTCCGGTCCACGGTCAAGGAGCCCGCGAAAGTATCCCATCTAAACACTACTTCTCCACGCTGGCGGATACTCCTGGCGGAAGATAACGCCGTAAATCGCAAAGTTGCTCTAGCCATGTTACAACGGGCCGGACATTCTGTGGTGGTTGCGGAAAACGGCAGGGAAGCCGTGCGACTCGCTCAGGCAGAGCGCTTCGACGCAATCCTGATGGATATCCAGATGCCTGAAATGGACGGACTGGAAGCCACGCTGGCGATTCGAGAAGCAGAATTTGCAAAAGGTCTGCATGTCCCGATCATTGCCATGACGGCCCATGCACTCAAAGGTGATAACGAGCGTTTCCTCAGCTCTGGCATGGACGGCTATATATCCAAGCCGTTTCAGCAGCAGGAACTATTTCAAACTCTGGAAACAGTGAAAGCCGCCCTCGCCTCCGTTACTTCTGACCGTGCCATTACAGCAGAGCAGTCGGGCGGCTGAATCCGGGCACGTGTTCCCCCCTGCTGCTAGTTCTTCATCAGAAAAGAGAATCCAGCAAATTTGTATTCCCATTTTCCATCACGAGCTGAAGGCTTCACTTTTCCCGCGCGCACCTCTCGAAAGGCAGCCAGGACTCGGGGCAAGTCCCCTGGATCAGCTACCGGCACATTGTGTGCCGGTAACAGAAGCTTAAGTTGCGGCGTCATTTCGGCGAGTCTCGCAACTGTGGCTTCGTATGCATCCAAATCAGTTTCCGGACGATAAAGAAAAATGGGACCGGGATAGTAGGTATCACCGGTAAAGAGCAATTGATTCTGACGGTCGAGCAACGCAATGGAGTCTGGTGTGTGTCCGGGAGCCGCAATCACCTGCAGGACGCGCCCACCAAGGTCAATGGCATCGCCATCATGCAGCCAATGGCCGATTTGAAACGGTTGCGTGGAATAAGTTTTTGCATCGAAGCCTGCCGGCAACGGCCCGCAAAGCTGGCCGGCCGTAATTTCAGCTTGCGCATCGGCACGCGAACCCTTTGCACTGGCCCGGGTGAAGTCAGTATCCATGCCATAGATATGCTGCTTGCTGAAGCGCCAGTTATCTCCTACGTGATCATTGTGCGTATGTGAATTCAGCACGTTCAGAGGAAGGGCAGTGAGGCCCTCGGCTAATTTCTTGATGTTGCTGATTCCCATGCCGGTATCAAACAGCAAAGCGCGTTTTTTCCCCACAATCAGGTAAGAAATCACCTCTTCCGACTGCTTTGGTTCATAAATGGCGAATACCCCCGGCCGGATGCGATACACCTCAAACCATGGATCCGGGACGGAGACGCGTTCCAGGGTTTTGTAAGCAGGGCGCGGTAAATCTCGGCACCATTCTGGTTTGTCTGCAGCTGGGAGAAGTGCAGACATGGCGATGCCCAGACCGAGGATCAACCCACTGATGATTCGCATGGGAAGGTAATTGTAGATGGAAAATGGCGGCACAGCACGGGTGGGAGTATTTCTTGCGCGCAAAGAAATAGGCGTCTCCTGCTTCAAAAGAAGACGCCCTCAAACTGGCGAATTCAACTTTACCGCGGTGGCCGCCCCGGTGGGTTGCTGCCGGGCTGGGTGGAACTGGGAGAACTGGTGCCTGGCTGCGCACTGCTCGGGGACTGCTGCTGCTGGTGCATCTGGTCTGACTGCTGCAGCATGGAGTCCAGTTTCTTCTGTTGTGTATCGTTTAGCAGCGAACGCGCCTTGGTGATGGTGGCTTCGCGCAGGCTGCGGATCTTTTGAACTTTGTCCTCGCGGGCCAGTGAGCTGTCGTTGATGATTGTCATCGCCTGCGTATGCTGTTCTTCAAGGACATTCTTCATCTTGGTCTGTTGTTCCGGGGTCAGGTTTAGCTCCTGCGTGAGCATTCTTACCTGGTCGTCAATGCTGGGATGTCCGGCCTGTGGTTGTGACTGCTGGTCCGGCTGCGCGGATTGCGGCTGCCCTGGCTGCGTCGCTCCAGGAGCGGATTGACCGGGTTGGCCGGGCTGAGCCGGACTTTGTGACTGAGGCATCTGTCCCGGCTGTGCCGATCCAGGCGACGGGCTGGTTGGATATTGGCCGGCAAAAGCCCCCGTCGCCAGCAGCGCGATTGAAATCAATAGCGTTTTTTTAATACTCTTCATCGAATTGTGAGCTCCTCGATATGGATCCAATTCGGTGTGTGATGCTCATTTCGGCTGCGGGGAGGGTAAGAAAAGCTGAGTCACCTGAGGCAACTCCGGCTAAAGCTTTGTTCTTGAATTTGCCGGGGAAGCTCAAACGTTCCCAGAGTGCCACTTGTGGCAAAAAAGAAGGCATTCCAGCTCAGCTGGAATGCCTTAGCTCCTGCATGCGGGTTACTTCGTTTTTTGTGCTTTGGACGGAGGTTGGGATCGGCCGTTATCGGTACCCATGATGTGATCGAATCTCTTCTTCTGGGCGATTGTCAAAAGAGCTCTGATTTTGGAATGCGAGGAGTGCTCGCTTGACTGCAGCCTGGCTGATTTCTCATCATCCGAAAGTTTACCGTTCAGCTCAATCTGTCGCATCTGTTGCAGATTGTGCTCAAGAATGGGCTTGATCCTGGCTTGCTGGGCTTTGGTGAGATCCAATTGTCGCGAAAGCATTTGCAGTTGGTCATCAGCATTCACCTGACGGTTCATGGGTTTGGCAATGGTCTCGGTCTTGGATTGATCCTTCGTCTTTGCAGCAGCCGTTTTTGCGGAGGGTGTCTGCGCCCAAAGACCAACTGAGAGCGTGCACATTGCCAACACAAGAATTTTATGAATCAACGTCATTATTTCGGACGGCTCCTTTGCGTATTCCGTAAACGGCGAAGGATCAGCCGCGATCCCTGGCGTTCAGATCATGCCATTTCACCATTTTCGGATGGGAATGATCCCATGAAAACACAATTGGTCCGGAATTGTCGCGGGAATTTTGCGGTGGAAATACCGCTCAGTTGGCATCCAGGCCAAGGCCGAGTCTGCGCATGAGCTGAAGGGTTGCATTCAGCCGCTTGTAGTCGCCGTCTCCAAGAGCGATGAACCGGAAAGGATGAGCCATGGATCCGCCCTTTTGCTGGCGCAGGAATTCCACCAATCCGCTTACCGGGCCCAGCGTGGTATTCAATTGAACTTCAGCAATATTCCCGGCGCCGACGCTCGTAGGAAATTCAGCCAGGCCACCCGTGAGAGAAAGCCTCTGTAATACCCCGGGAACAACTGCTCCATCGATGTTGAAGCGGACCATCTCGTCGTTGGGAACTCGGACTCTGGGTGAGCGTTTCTTGCTCTGCGATTGGGGGAAGTGGGCCATGACGGAGTGATCATGCCACTGCTTGGGCCGGGATTGAAGATTACCGAAGGGTTCGCCCTCGATCAGCATCTTTTTGCACATGCGAAGATAAAACTGCACTCTTTTTGCACCTTAACAGAGTAACTGGCCCGCCGTAACGCTGCGTTCCGGGTCAATGGTGCTAGAGTAGCGCTCCCGGTCATCAAAAAATTTCCTCTGATTTTTAAAAGGGGCGGCGGTTCGCAAGACCCGCCCCAACCCCTTCCCCAATCCTGAGTTGTTCTTCCCAAAAACTTGTTTCATCCGCGTCTTACAATGAGTGCGTGACTCTGCCCATCAACAAATTAGCCATCGATCAGCTTTTTCTGGTGATTGATTTTCTCGGGGTATTCGTGGGCGCTTTGGGCGGAGCGCTGGCCGCAGTGCGCGACACTCGCTACAAGTACGATCTGGTGGGAGTTGCCGGATTGTCACTGGCATCGGCTCTGGGGGGCGGCATCACGCGCGATCTCATCTTGCAGGTTGGCCCTCCACTGGCATTTACAGATGTGCGTTACCTTATCACCGCTCTTGCCGGCGCGCTGGTGGGGATGATGTTTGCATCCCGGATCGGCAAAAGCACAGAACGCGCCATCATCATCATTGATGCTGCGGCACTAGGGCTCTTTGCCGTTTCCGGCAGCACGCGCGCGATCAATACCGGGCTGCGTCGCTTGCCGGCGCTGCTATTGGGCGTGATCACCGCTGTGGGAGGAGGAAGTATCCGTGACGTGCTCAGCGGACGCACGCCTAAGATTTTCGAGCGCGGAGAGCTCTACGCCATTGCCGCAGTTTTTGGCTCGGCGGCTTTTCTGCTTTGCGACTGGCTGGGCTTCAACCGTGAAGTCTCCACTGTTGTGGGTGCCTCTTCAGGGTTTGGGCTGCGACTGCTGGCACTGCGCTTCAACTGGCAGACACGCGCTGTCCGGAGTGAGCCATAATTCAAATTGATTTAGCCATGCGGAC
>DASUBD010000470.1:0-6784 GCA_035763445.1 Candidatus Angelobacter sp. | reverse complement strand
GCAAGGACCACTGAATCTTACCGCGAACCAGTGCTCTTTGGACTAGCGCCGCTGATTATCGAGCCGCTACTTCTTCATCGCTTGTTCCACTTCCTCGACGGTCCGTGGCAGGCCCTGAGTAAGCATCACGAGCTTTCCGTTCTGATCCACGTAAAACATGTCTTCAATGCGCACGCCAAGCTTTTCTTCAGGAATGTAGATGCCCGGCTCCAGCGTAAACACCATCCCTTTAGTAATCGGCGCTGTGGGGTCGCTTGCGTCATGCACGCTCAAGCCAACGTGATGCCCAAGCCCGTGAATGAAATATTTTCCCAGCGGCTGGCCGTGGATATCTTTGCCATGCGAGTCAATGTATTCTTTTGCCACCTTATACAGCGAATCAGGCCCATTGCCGGTGAGTTTGGACTTGTCGAGCTCAAAAGCATGAATCGCTGCCTCTTGTGCGCCTAGAACAATGTTGTAGATTTCACGCTGGCGAGCCGTGAACTTGCCGTTGATTGGCGCCGTTCGCGTGATGTCAGTGGCGTACATGGAATATTCACCGCCCACGTCCATTACCACCAGGCCGCCATCCTGCATGATCTGGGAATCGTCGGAGTAGTGCAGCACAGTGGAGTAAAAACCCGAGCCAACAATCGGCGCATAGGCGGGACGCTCACATCCTCGTTTGCCAAACTCATACTGCATCAGCGCAGAAATCTCGCGTTCAGAAACGCCGGGGTGAATCCCTTTTAGTGCTGCTTCGTGAGCGGCCATCGACGCAGTGGTGGCGCGACGGATGAACTCAACCTCTCCTGCGTCTTTGATCATCCGCAAGCGGGAAAGCAGCGGCGTCGCTTCACGAAAACTGATGTAGTTGGGAAAAGAGTTGCTCCGGCGCAACCATTCCATGGGCCCGGTAGACGCTGTGCTTTGCCCATTGCTGCCAAGATCGGCATACACGATGGCGCGTGGCTGCGGCAGAACTTTCAGCAACTCATCGTGCATGTTGTCCAGGCTTTCCACTTTGTCAAAGCCGGTAATCTTTGTCGCATCGGGACTTTCGGGACCGAGCTTGGGGCCAGTCCACTTCTCCTGCGTCGTGTTGTGCTCAGGTAGAAAGAAAATTTCCCTGTATGGGTCCGAAGTGATGAGGATGGCGGCTCCCGGCTCCGGCCAGCCGGTCAGGTAATAAAAGTTGTTCTCCTGGCGAAAGCCATAGAGATCGTTCTGCCCTTCCGGTTCCACAGGGGCAAACAGAATAAGTGAGCCATGATCGGCGCTCATGGCTTTCGCCAGCGCCTGGCGGCGAGTGTGATAATCGGCGTTGCTCTGTCGCTCGGTTGCAGCAGCGGTGATGGTGAGTATGGCAAGCACAAAGGCGAGTTTGCGCAGCATGAATGTGTTCTCCTGATGAGCGCTGCGGATTGTAGCATGTGCAGAAACCCTACCGCTGATGAACGCTGATCAGAATGATTCCAGGTTGATCCTGCTAACTTCTGGGCTCTTGATATAGACATTGCCCCAGGAGGTGTCTCTGCCCTAGACTCGCTTGGCATGTTCGAAAACTCTGAACTGCTGCACGGCGTCAAAATCGTAAGCCTCAGCATCAATACGCCCGGGCCGGTTGCGGCATCACGCTTGGCACGTTTAGGCGCCACCGTGACCAAGGTTGAGCCGCCAACGGGAGACCCGCTCAAGACCTTCGCACGCGGCTGGTATGACTCGCTCTCCAAGGGACAGACGATTGTCACACTTGATCTGAAAAGCCCAGATGGCCGAGCGCAGCTTGATTCGCTGCTCAGTCAAGCTGATTTGCTGCTCGCATCATATCGGCCTTCAGCACTCGCAAGGCTTGGGCTCGACTGGGGAACCTTGCACGGACGCTTCCCTCGCCTGTGTTTTGCGGGAATCATTGGCTATCCGCCGCCGCACGAGGAAAAGAGCGGACACGATCTTACTTACCTGGCCGAAACCGGACTGGTCACGCCGCACGAGCTGCCGTCAACGCTCTTTGTCGATCTTGCCGGCGCGGAGCGCTGCGTGAGCGAGGCGCTGGCTCTGCTGCTCCATTTTGCGCGCACAGGGAATGCCGGCTGCGCGCTGATTTCTCTTTATGAGTGCGCCGAGGAGTTGAGCGCGCCAGTAAAAGCAGGATTGACAAATCGCGGCGGCATTCTCGGTGGCGGTTCACCGTTTTATGGCGTTTATCAAGCCAGGGAAGGTTGGGTGGCAATAGCAGCACTGGAACCGCACTTCGCGCAGCGGCTCGTGAGCGAACTCAAAATAGCTCAGCCGGACCACGCCGCGTTTGAACGGGCGTTTCGCGAGCGCAGCGCCTGCGAATGGGAAAGCTGGGCGGCGGAGCGCGATCTGCCAGTGGTGCGAGTCCGCTAGTCATTGCGACTCAAGTACAATCCTTCGCATGTTTCAAACCGACTTACTCGCAGGCAAACGTATCCTCATCACGGGTGGCGCCACCGGACTGGGCAAAAGCATGGGCAAGCGCTTCGTGGAACTGGGCGCATCGCTCTTCATCTGTGGCCGGCGCGAAGACGTGCTCAAGCAGGCTGCCGACGAACTGAGCGCCGCCAAACCCGGTGCAAAGGTGAAAGCCTTCCCCTGTGATGTACGCGACAGAGAGCGCGTGGAAACAATGATCAATGAGTTCTGGAAAGAGGGGCCGGTCGATGTACTGGTAAACAACGCTGCCGGCAACTTTATCTCGCGTACGGAGGACCTCTCGATCGGCGCCTTTGAGGCCGTGATTGGAATCGTTCTGATGGGAACCATTCACTGCACTATGGCCTGCGGCAAGCGCTGGCTCCAAAGCGGACACCGCGCCAATGTGCTCAACATCACCACTGTATATGCCGAGAGCGGCTCGCCCTATGTTGTGCCGTCTGCGGTAGCCAAGGCCGGCGTCCTCAACCTGACGCGCAGCCTGGCCGTAGAGTGGGGGCCGCGTGGTATACGCTTCAACGCCATTGCTCCGGGCCCGATTCCGACAGAAGGTGCGTTCTCACGGCTGATGCCGGTGAAGTCGTTGGAAGACCTGGCCAAAAAACGCAATCCCCTGGGGCGGTTCGGAACACACGAAGAGCTGGCCGACCTGGCCGCTTTTTTGGTGAGTGACCACAGCGGCTATATCAATGGCGAGCAGATTGTGATGGACGGGGGAGAATGGCTCAAGGGAGCCGCAGAGTTCAGCCACCTTGGCGACCTGATGACGCCTGAGATGTGGGAGGCGATCAAGCCGAAAAAGAAGAAAGAGGGCTGATTACCTCAGGTGAACCCCCTAAGAATGTCGCCTAAACTTGTAAGAGAACAGTGAAAAAGGAAAAATTCTTATTGCGATATATATCAAACGGGAGCCCTGCTGCTCTACTGCTACAGAAGCAGGCTCATCCGTCGACTGCTATTAAGGGCCAGGGACCCGGAAGCCCTGGCCCTTAAATATTTTTCGGGACGCTATTTCTTACTCACATTAAGACTCATTCCTCTCTTGCGCAATCACCTGCCAACCTCATTGATCCCACTCTGGAAGTGAACTGATACAGTATTCGGTATGAAACTTGTCGCGATAGCCCTGCTTGCTGTGTTTGGTACAGCTCTGTATGCCCAAACCGTAGCGCATGCCAGGGGCATGGCGCATAGCGAACAAGTGGACATTGCTTACCAGACTCTGGGCAGCCGCGGAACAGCGCTTCCAATCATCGCCGTGAATGGCGGGCCCGGGCTCACCCACGCGTACATGGTGCAGAACGATTTGTGGGACCGCGTAGCCCGCAATCGCATGGTGGTCTTTTATGACCAGCGAGGCACGGGATCATCCAAGCCGCCGCAAGCATCAGCCGCCCTGTCGCAGACAATGGACACGCAGGTGGCGGACCTGGAAGCCGTGCGGAAGGCTTTGGGCCTTGATAAGTTTGCCCTGCTTGGCGACTCCTACGGCGGACTCGTCGTCATGGCGTATGCTGCCGCCTATCCGCAGCACGTCGCGAAACTGATACTGTCTGATTCGCCCGGACCATCCTGGAAGAGCATTGTGCATCTGCTTCCTGAAACCTTTCCTGACATTCACGAAGAAGATGAAAAGGAAATGAAGAAACTTGGGCCTGACACTGAGGCTGCAGCGCGTGCCAGCCTGCGCAACCACTTCCGCATGATTTTCTACTCGCCGGAGAAGCGTGACGCTTACATGAGCCGCATGGGTGATCTGGGATTTGAACCGGCGGTTGCAGAAGCCGTGTCTAAAGCCACGGAAAATCTGGACCTCGCCTCCAAACTTGGCGGATTCAATTTCCCCACTCTAGTCATCAATGGCCGTTATGACATGAATGTGGCTCCGCTTACGGCGTGGCGACTGAAGCAGGCCATTCCCGGCGCAAAGGTGGTCTTTTTTGAGCACAGCGGACACCTGCCCTCTTATGAAGAGCCAGAAAAGTACCTGCAAGTGCTGGAGGATTTTCTGAAGCAGCCATGAGCAGTATTCCCTCGTGCTACGATTTATACACACTTCTTACCTTGATGTTTTGGATTCAAGCTATTGATGAAGAAAGGATTTCACGCATGCTGAAACTTGCCATGATAGGGCTGCTCGCAGCCGGAACCGCGGTGGCGCAGACGGCCAGTCCGACTCCAACGCCTGCGGCGCCGGGCGCCAAAAAGTCCACAGCGTCAGGCTCACCTGCGGCAAAAGGACAGGCTTCGCCTGCGGCAAAGCCCCAGGAAGGAAAAGAGACGAAAAAAGGTGGTGCATCCGCTGAAGCCGCGCTTCCAGCCACAGCCACGGTCATTACGGTTCACGGCGCTTGCGGGCCGAGTCCCGCTGCCAAAGGTGCGGCCGCCAAGAATGCGTGTGTAACGCATGTGAGCAAGAAACAGTTTGACACCCTGTTGAATCTGGTGGTTCCTCCGAACCAGCCGCAAACGCCGCAAATGCGACGCACCCTTGCCCAGCGCTATGTGGAACTGCTCGCCATTGCCGATGCAGCCGAAAAAGCCGGAGTGGAGAAGAGCCCGGAGTTCGCGCTGCTTCGGCTTCGCGGGCTGGCTGAGGCTTACCAGCGGCAGCTCGATGAGAAATACAAGGACATACCCCAGCCTGAAATAGACGCTTACTACAATCAACACAAGGACGAGTATGTAAGTGCAACCCTGCGTCGGTTGTACATCCCCAAGGCGGACGCCGCCAAGCCCAAGGCCACCGACGCCGAAAAAGCAGACTTCGCCAAGAAAGCTGAGGATGTTGGTAACCAGATGCAGCAGCGTGCTCAGAAAGGCGAAGACATGGATGCGCTGGAAAAGGACGCTTACAGCAAACTTGGTCTTTCCACCACGCCGCCCAGCACGCAAATAGGCCCGGTCCGCAAAGGAGCCCTTCCAGCCGCCACAGATAAGGCAATCTTTGATCTGGCGCAGGGCGGCGTCTATAAAGACGACCAGCCAACCGCCGTCATCATTTATAAGGTGGAAAAGAAAGAGACTCTGACGCCGGACAAGGTGAAGGAGGAGATCGTTCGGACACTGCACCGGCAGAAGATGGAAGAAGCGCTCAAAGGCGTTACCTCATCTGTGAAAGCCGACTACAACGACACGTACTTTGGTCCGGCAACGCCACCCAACGGAGCCACGCCAACTCCGCCCGGCGCAAAGCGGTAGAACTCTGCTGCGGTCCTGGTCGCTCAGGTTATCCCCTGAGCAGAACCGGGGCCGCAATGCCCTTCCTGTGAGGGATCTGCCGGGCCTCCATTCACCTTTTTGTGAAAGTGCTCTCCACCAGACACACACCTTAGTTTCGCCGTCTCTTGTTTGTGCTACGATGACTTGCCTCACCCGCTTCCATATCATTTTGACAAAGAGCCGCATACCCGAGACATGGCAGGCAAACCGACAGTTCTGATCACCGGCGTCGCAGGGAATCTCGGCCTGCGTCTGCTTGAGAACCTGGATGACTTTCAGGTCATTGGCGCTGATATACGGGAGCCGGCGAATGCAAGCGCCATGTTTCGCTTTGAAAAAATCGATCTGGGAGAGGAGCGGTCCTGCGACCAGCTGCTTGACCTGATACGCGCGTACCGCCCGGAAGCAATTGTGCATCTCGCCTTCATCCTGGATCCGCTGCGCAGCGGCGTACTCAGTCCGCGGCAGATGTGGATGGTGAATGTTGCCGGCACCAGCCGCGTGATTGAGGCTATTGCGGAACATAACCGGATGATTGGCGGCATTGATAAGTTCATCTTCCCCAGCAGCGCCATGGTATACGGGCCGGAACTGGACAAAACGGTCACGGAAGACGCTCCACTCAACGCTCAAAGCCTTCCTTACGCGCTGCAACAGCAGGAAGCCGATGAAACTGTGCAGGCACGCGCCAAGGGCCTCCGCAAATGCAAGACCTACATTCTGCGGTCACATGTGTACGCGGGAGCAAGCGTCCAGAACTACCAACTGGGTGTGCTGCGCGGAGTGCCCGGCGGCAAGGGCCGTTTAGCGGAACGGCTGCGGCGTAAGGGATCAAGATTGCCGCTCTGGCTTCCCTCTCGCGGCAATTATCTGGAACACCGTTTTCAGTTTGTGCATGTGGACGACATGGCGCGGCTCATCGCACATATCGTGACGCGAAAACAGGCTGACCCGGCTCTCACCATCCTGAACGTGGCAGGGCGTGGCGATTCCCTCTCTCTCCGTCGCTGCATAGAAATTGCGAACATAGAGATTAAACATGTACCGGGCCGCGCCATCTGCCGCAAAGCGCTCAAGCTGCTTTGGGATTTGGGCGTGTCAGATATTCCTCCGGAAGCGC
>DASUBD010000469.1:0-16135 GCA_035763445.1 Candidatus Angelobacter sp. | reverse complement strand
AGCAGGCGCGTTGTATCCCTGTTCGAACTCATGCCAGCCAGGCGCTGCTCCGCCGACAGAGATGCGTGTGCAGTCCCTGGCCACTCCTGAGAGCTTGGGCGCGAGCTCAGCAGCGCACACCACATGCCTGATGTGCCCGCGGGCGATGCGATCTGCCAGGTCATCGGCCGTGAGCAGTGTTGTGGCGGGAATGATTACGCCGCCCAGCTTCATCACCGCCAGCATGGTCTCCCATAAGGCAGGTACGTTGCCCAGCATCAGCAGCACGCGATCGCCGCGCTTCACTCCAAGCCCCCGCAGGTAATTGGCAACGCGTGCCGAACCCTCCGAAAGCTCCGCATATGTCAGCTTGCTGGAGCGGCCGTCCTCGTACGCCACCCATAAAGCCGTCTGGTTGCGGCGTTCACCGGTCGCTAAAACGTCAAACCAGTCCAGCGCCCAGTTGAAGCGCTCCAGCCTGGGCCATTGGAAACCCGCATACGCTGTCGCATAGTCGTCACGATGTTGGAGGAGAAAATCGCGGGCCTCGCGGAAGGCCTGCGCGCCAGGCGATGAGACTGCTGTGGAGATGGTGGTCATGTTGTCACTGCTTCTGAAATCCCGAGCGTAGCTGCTTCTAAAATCCCGAGCGTAGCGAGGGATCCCTATCGAATTGAGAATCCCGAGCGGGAGCCTCTTAAGAGAAGTGAAAACCAGTATTCACCTTGGAAGACTTCGTTTCAATAGCGATGCGTGCAGCAGTCGGCTTCGGAGCCGCTTTATGGCAACGTCTTGGCGATTTCAGGTCCTTCTTCCGGCACCGGACGCGCCGGCTGTGGCTGCAGGTGATACTTGGTCAATCCCTCTTTCAAGCACTCCAATGCTTCTTCCGGCGTGTCGCAGAACGAAAATAGCTGCGCGTCATCGGGAGAGATGGCGCCTGCATCCGCCAGCGCTTCTAGATTGAGCACGCGGCTCCAGTACTCTTTGCCATAGACAATCACAATGATCTTCTTGGCCAGCTTCTGCGTTTGCGCCAGCGTCAGGATCTCAAACAACTCATCGAGTGTGCCGAACCCTCCGGGAAACACCACCAGCGCTTTTGCCAGATAAGCAAACCAGTACTTCCTCATGAAGAAGTAATGGAATTCAAAGTTCAGCTCTGGCGTGATGTAAGGATTGGGAAACTGTTCAAAAGGCAGGCGGATGTTCAGGCCAATCGTCTTGCCGCGTGCTTCTCGCGCCCCGCGATTCGCCGCCTCCATGATTCCTGGCCCGCCACCGGAAGTCACCACAAAACGGTGGCGCTTGCCGGGAAGAGTCACCGTCCATTCCGTGAGCATGTGCGCCAGTTTGCGCGCATCCTCGTAATATCGTGACATCTCAACTGCCGCGTGCGCGCGCTTAAGCGCCGCCTGCAGCTCGTCACCGTCTTTGCCGCCGGGTTGCTCTTCCGGTTTAGCCGGCTTGGCCGATCCCGGCTTCTCGAGAATGGTCAGGGCTTGTTCGCTCTGCGACATACTGGCAAATCGGGCCGATCCAAAAAAAACAACTGTGTCCTGGATTTTTTCGCGCCGAAAACGGGAAAGTGGCTCAGAGTATTCAGCCAGAATACGCAGAATGCGGCCGTCCGGGCTGTTCAGGTAGTCCGGATTCAAATACGCCAGCGGAGCCGGGTGCAAAGGGTGCTCGCGATCAAGCCCCTCGTTGTCTTCCGGGTTTTTCTTGCTGTCAGTCATCTGATTTGTGTGTTGAATTGGCAAACGCAAAGCCCTGCTCAGCGGCGGTCATGATAACTTACTGCCTCCATTACGCCGAAAAAGATATCCACCAGCCCAAGACCGGAGATTGCTCCCCGCACAAAGCCATGCTGCAGGATTGCCTGTGCTGTTGGATACTGCAGGATCCATCCGGTATCAAACCAGTCAGTTCTCCACGGCGTGGTCAGAAGCACCATTCCCAGCATCATGCAGAAAAGCACATACACGGCCGCAAACAGTCTTTGCAGCCACACCGGCGGCAACGGTTCCTGCTGTACCGCAGGCGGCCCAGGTGGAGTCTCGAGATTCGTGGAGATCAAATTCAAGCCGGGACTAATTAGATGCAATCGCAGATTTTCAAGATTTCAATGTCTTGATGCGGCTGGCCACGTCGCGGAAGTCAATGTTCGATCCATACACTTCCATGAAATTCGTCAAAGCGGACTTTCTGTCCCCGAACGCCTCGTAGGCTGCTGCCAGATCATAATAAATGGCGCAGCGGCTGGAGTCATCCAGTTCCGGGATTTTCAGGGCTTTCTGATACCAGCGCACCGCTGCCTCAGGAGCGCCCTTATCCACCAGGCACTGTGCCAGCCAGGTGTAGGCCTGAATAGGTTGCGAGAAAGTATGGCCGCTATCAATGGCACGGCAGACCTTTTGCAACTCGCCAATCGCCTCGTCCAGCAATCCCATCTCCTTGAAGGCGATTCCCAGGTTGTAGTGGGTTTCCGGATCTTCCTGCGGTTCGGCCGCTTCCGCTGTTTCCTCTTGCAGGTCGGAAAGAATATCGGCCAATACAGTACTGGCCTCTTCCATCTTTGCCCCGCCATTGCTATGTCCAGCGCGGGCCGCCACAGGAGCCCCTGTTGGCTGTGGCGCGGCTTTGGCCACCTGTGCAGGCACTGCCGGCTCTGCATGCGGCCGCGGCAGAAAGTCTTTGAGTTCGTCGCTTTCTAGGTCGTGAACAAAATCTGTAAGTATGTCTTCTGTGCTCTTGGCTGAAGCAACCGGTTCCAGGTGAGCCGGAGAAACACGCCCAGGCTTCGCCGCAGACGGCGCGATTTCCTCGTCCAGCTCAAGTACCGGCTGCTCATCGTGCACAATTGCCGGCTTTGGTGTTGGTGCTGGAGGCGGCGGAACAGCAGGGGCCTTCGCCGCCGGAGTTGCCTCGGAAGCGGGCGTGTGCACGGCGAATGGGTCTGCCATTGCGGAGAGATTCGTTTGCGGGGCGGGAGCAGCAAACGGCGGAGGCAGGAAGCTTGCTGCTGCCTGCTCCAGTGCGGCCGACGCTGCCGGTTGCGCGGGCTCTTCAGCCGCCTGACGCGATTGCTCCGCGGCAATGGCCGCCATGAGTTCCGGAATTCTCGGCGATTCGGGCGCAATCTCGCTTAGTTCGTTGAGCGCATCCTTGGCCGCCTTCCACATCTTCTGCGAGATGAAGAACTGGACTTCCTGCACCTTATCGTCCACGGCATAGCAGACAGAGGAGCCGCCTTCAGGTTCCTTTTCCGCCATCTGCACCGGTTCGGCCTCAACCATTGCTTGTGGGATAAGCTCAGGTTCCAGCTTTGTGGCGTCTTCAACAACAACTTCGTCTGCCAGCGCAACCTTGGCTGCTTCCGGCTCACTCACTTCAACCGAGAGCATGTCTTCCCACTCGTTTGACTCTGCCGGCTCGGGTGCTTCTTGCACAGGTTCCGGCTGCGTTTCCACGGGATAGGCCTGCAGCTCAAATTCTGGAGCCGCGGACGGTGTCTCAGGAACAACTTCTATCTCCGGAGGAGTCACAGCCACTTCGGGTTCTGCGGCCATCGCAACATCAAAGCTGAACTCCTGGACTGAAGAAGCTGTTTCTTCAGCAGGTGCAATCGCCGGCGGCGGCGCGGGAATGGTGATGTTCTGCGGCACTGCTTCGGCAGCCTGCACGGACCGTGTTGCCGCGCTCCGCATCGCAGCTGCCGCGCCGGGCACTATGCCGGCCTTCAATCCGTATTTCCGGGCTGCCTCCTGGTACTTGGCCGCTTCTGCCGTGTGCCCCAGCTCGTGATAGATATCGCTCAGGTTGCGGCAGATTTTGGACGCGTCTTCATATCGCTCCGCGCGCGCATACAAAGTGGCCAGCCGCTGATTCAGAGTGATGTCCTTGGGAGCCAGCGGCAGAGCTGCTTCCAGAGGAGCTATCGCTTTGGACGGCACGTTGTAAGAAACATACAGCTCTGCGTCCGTAAGCGCCGCTTCGATGGCAGTTTCTGTAGGTGCGTCGTACTTCTGGTGCACCACCACTGCGTTTTCATCCAGCTCTTCCACCATGAACGCCTGCGCTGCCTCTTCAGGCGTAAGAATGCGTGTGGCGGAGTCCTCGCCCAGCTTGGCCAGCATCTGGCGGTAATTCTGGTGGTGCAGTGCGTTTTCCGGCTCAATTTCTGAGAGCTTTTTGTACAGGTCTCTCGCCTGTGCATAGTCGCCCTTCTGCGCCGACGCGTGTGCCTGCAATTCCATCACTTCGGCGCTCGGTCCGGCACTTTCGCCAGGTTTCTGCAGCAGGCTCTGCAGACTGTTGAGCGCATCAGGGTTGTCCTTGACTTTGTTGATGAGCGCGTAAAGCGTGTTTGGCAGCTCAGCGTTGTTGCCGTCAAAAAGCTTGCTGCGATTGCGCTCGTACAATCTCACCGCGCTGCTGACCTGGTGGTTGTTCACATACCACTCAGCCAGATTGCTCAGCGCGCCGGGATCGTTGTGCCGCTCGAGCAAAGTTTGGGCCAGCTCGTCCGCGCCTTCGATATCGTTGGACTCCATGCGCGCACGCAGCAGCGCCCGAAGCGTATCCGGACGTGAATTCAGGTCCGGAACCAGCCCCAGATACTCGATGGCTGAGACATGGTCCCCTGAATCGGCGGCGATCATTCCGCGCAGCAGCAGCGCGCCGGCGTTGCTCGGATCCAGCGTGATTACCTTGTTTAGCGCTTCTGTCGCGGCGTCAAACGAGCCTCTGGCATAAAGTGCCTCTGCGGCCGTGGAGTATATCTTCTGGGCCTCGTCCTTCTTGCCCAGCTTCATGTAGAGGTCTGCCAGCTTAGCCTGTGTGGCTGCGTTCTCAGGGTCAAGTTCCAGGATCTTCTGAAAGATGCGGGCTGCCTGGTTGTTCTCTCCGGCGCGCAGATGAGCGTCTGCCATTTGCATGTATTGCGCCCGTGCGTCACTGAACAGGCCTTGCTGCGTATAAAGCTCGGCGAGTTTCGTGATGTGTTCTGCGTTGTTGGGGGCCAGTTTTGAAAGCTTTTTGTAGATGGCTATGGCTTTGACGGTAAAGCCGCTTTGCGCGTACTGGTCGCCTACTTTCTTGAAGTAGTGCACCGCGTGTTCGTTATCGCCGATGCGGGCATAAAGATCGCCGATAGTGTTCAGGACGGTGAGGTCTTTAGGATCTTCCCTGGTAACTTTCTCGTATTCCGTGATCGCGTTCTGCAGCTTGCCCTGCTGGACGAACTTCTCCGCCGAGGCCAGTACCTTTACTTTGTTGAAGCCAAATCCAAGTGCCATAAATGAATACGAGAGGCGCCCTTGTGCCGGGGAAATTCACGAATGAGCGATTAGGGCCTAAAGTACCACAGAAAAACGGGTAAACCCAATACGCAAGGGACAATCGTTAGTGCACGTCAGTTATTTACCTTATAGGTTCTGGTATTTTCCGGCAAACTCAGGTCAAAAAGCCAGAGCCGGGCCGGTGCCGCTCCATTTCAGCGGTATTTCGCCCGCGCCCGGAATTCGCGGATAATCAGCTCAAGAAACGCCTCTGTATCCGCTGGTCGAGCATCGTGCGCGATTGCCAGACGGTTCGCGACCATCTCAGCAATCCGCCCGGCATTCTGCTGCCGGATGGCGGGTGCAATGTCCAGGCGCCGCGCAAGGAAGGTCTCAATCAGTTCCGCTTCCTGTAATGTCAGGTTCGCTGCCTGAGGAAAAATATAGTCGCTGTCTTGGGCCGTCGTGTTGAAGAACGGAGCTGCTTCGCGGTCAGAGCTCTCATGCACCACAATCGTTCCCGCCACAAAATCGCCCAGGCGCCGGTTCTTTCTGTTCAACAACATGGTGACCACCCCGATTCCGTAGAAGCCGGGCAGGTAGTCGATGAAGCGCACCAGGTTGCGGGCGATCGCCTCAAACGCGTTGATGGGCCGTCCGGAATCTTTGATCACCCGGATACCCGCCCACCGCTTCCCCGGCGTCTGGCCCTTCCATATCGCCTCAAACGTGGCGTAATAGCCCCACATGATGCCGAAGACAACGAAAATCATCAGGGCAAACACCCATATCGGTGAACGGCCGAAGAGTGGCACGGCGGCAAAGAGAGCAGCGACAAAAATCACGACAAGCAGAATGCCGGCCTGAATCAGGGAATCGAGTAGCGCCGCCATGAACCGGCTGCCGATGCCCGCGAGCACAAACTCAAGGTGCACCTGCTCCGGAGTGTCAATGATAAGCTTGTCCACGTATGATCTCTGCTCACTGGCTCGCGAAACGGCAAAGCCATTGGGACCGCCTGGAACGTTTACTCGACCAGAGCAGCAGGCAGGGTCTTGGCTCCCTGACCCGGCTTGAGCTTCAGGAACTCGGACTGCTTTACCGGCAGGCTGCGGCCGATCTCTCTACTCTGCGCGAAGACGCGAGTGGCAGATCGTATGCGCGCTCATTGAACCTTCTGCTTTCCCGCGCTCACAATACCATCTATTCCGGACAAAAATCGAGTCCTCGCGGCATCATTCACTTTTATCGCTTTACCTGGCCCAGAGTGTTCCGCCGCAACCTGCGGCTGATCAATGCCGCGTTCCTGCTCTTCTTTCTCGGCGGTGTGGCCGGCTTGCTGCTTTCCATTACACGTCCGGACTTCATGCGCCTCTTTCTCGGCCCGCAGATGATTGAAACCATTGAACGGCATAAGATGTGGACCGAATCCGTCGTCGCGGTCAAGCCTTTGGCCTCCAGCGCCATCATGACCAACAACATGAGCGTCACTTTCATGGCATTCGCCTGGGGCATCAGTTTTGGTGTCGGAACGGTTTACACAATGGTTTTCAACGGCATACTCATGGGCGTTGTGGGCGCGGCCTGCTGGCTTGGAGGCATGAGTTTATCGCTCTGGAGCTTTGTCGCGCCGCACGGAGTACTGGAACTCCCGGCCATCTTCATCGGGGGAGGAGCAGGGCTTCGCATCGCGCAAGGCATGCTGTTTCCTGGCATGCTTCCGCGCGGGCAGTCGATCGCTCGCGCTGGAGGTGAAGCCGTACGTCTTCTTCTCGGTGTAATTCCAATTCTCATCCTCGCAGGAACCATCGAAGGCTTTGTCTCTCCCTCTCCAAACATTCCCTGGCAATGGAAGTTTGCCCTGGCCGGAGCAGTTGCCGCAGTGTTCTTCAGCTATTTGTCTTTCTGCGCTCGTGGTCAGCTGGGCGAAAATGAAATGGAGTGACAACTCCGGCCTGCTTTGGTTTTCCGTCTGCCTGGCCGTCAGAAAGAAAACCCCTTAAAATGCGACGGCCATCTTAGTTCCAAGAGGTGGGTGATGGTCCGTTTTCAATGTGATACCTGTGGAAAGCTGAAAGAAGGTCATGAAGCCTGGATTCTGGGCTTTGCTGCTGAAAACATTGGTGTCACTTCCGCTCGCAGAGAAGTCTCCATTTCAGGAACCTGGGACCGTCCCCGCGCCGTGGAGCCCTTGGCCGTACACTTCTGCTCCGACCAATGCCGGGCTGAGTATATGAACGCTCTCTTTGGTGAGACACCCTCAACGCGCGAAGGCGAACTCACAGTTGCCAGGCGCCGGGTAAAGCGCGTAGTGCCCGGTGGTGTAGTGGATACGGTTGTCGCTGAGAAGACGGGACCAACTATTGTGAAGAGGACTGTGGTGCGGAAGAAACGGGCTTCGTGAGCTGCGCGAAAATTCCAGCTTTCTAAATCAATCCTCTCTCTTTCACTTCCAGATACCGGTTCACCAGCACCGTAGTGAGCGCGTCCGGTGAGATCTCCAGCGCCAGCGCTCCTTTTCCGCGTACGCGGCCAATCAATGTTTCTCTCCGGTGCACCAGCTCTTGGGCCGCCATGATCTCGAACATCTGCTCCGGATTTTCCGGATACTTGTTGGCTAATTCAAGCAGATCCGTCTGAGCGATCACCGCAAACAAAAGCAGATGCTTGGAGAGAATTTGCGACGCGCTCTCAATCACCTCCGGAGTCATAGACGTATCCGCCAAATCAGTGATCCATACGATGAGTGAACGCTGCTTCTGCATCTGCAGCAGCGCTGACGCGGCATAGAGATGATCTGCTTCCGCAGGCTCTTCATGCGCGGAAGCGAGCGCCTCCAGAATGGCGCGCATATGGCCCAGCCCGCGGCCCAGTCCCACGCGCTGCTGAACCTTGCGGCCGTATACCAGAAGGCCGGTGCGGTCACCGGAATAGAGCGCGATTTGGGCCACAGAAAGCGCCGCGTTCACTGAAAGATCAAGTTTGCTCAGCTCGCCCACACGCGTACGCAGCAGACGCCCCGCATCCATCACGATCCAGACTGCCTGGCTGCGCTCCACCTGGTACAGTTTGGTCACGTGCTTGCCGCGTCTTGCTGTGGCAGTCCAGCAGATGTCGCGAAATTCATCTCCGGGCTGGTATTCACGCAGACTTTCAAACTCGCGACCGGTTCCACGTTGCCGGATCAGGCGCTTTTCAAGCTCGATCTGTCGCGCGCGGGAAAGGTAGATGTTATGCCTGCGAGCCTGCTCCAGATCAGGAAAGACCCGAATCGTCTGCCCCAGATCAGCAAACGCCCATCGCTCGGCAAAATGCGCGGTACTTTGATATCGCAACCAGGCGCCTGCCAGCTTGATATCGCCGCGCTCCAGAGGCTTTGCCGTGTATGAGGCTGATCCGCTGTTGCGAGCACCGGTCCTGATTAGAAGGTCCGGCGGTTCAGATCGCAACGCGGCGGGAATGTCGTCAAGAATTCTGCATTCCAGAGACGCTCCGCTGAGGTTCTGAATTTCGAGCGTCACCTCCACTTCATTGTTCAGAGATGCCGCACCACCCCATGAGCGCTGCACTCCCAATTGGTGAGGCCGTGCCAGATGGTTCAAGTCAACTGCCCACGCGACAACTGCGCAGAGGTCCCAGACCGCCATGAGCAGCAGAAAACGCAAATCCCAGAATGCCGGTACGGCCCAAAGGATTCCCACACCGATCAGAAGAAAAAAACGGTGACCAAACCCGAATGGGAACCGTTTGTTGCTACGGGCGGCACCCTGAACCGTTGCTGGTAACAGCGCTTTGCGATTGGAGTTCATGGCGCTGTATCAACCTCAAGAGTCTTTTGATCGCGGAGAGACGGGGGCAAAGGAATTTCAGTCTGGCCGCTGAAACTGACCTGCTCCGCGTCTCCGTACATTTTTCCAAAATGTAGCCGGGAGCCACGAAGGCCTTTCGCCAACAAAGGCCCAGCGCCGGAAGGCGCGGCAGAAGTTAGCCCAGGCGCGTTCCCGAGGCGCGCTTGCGCGCTGAGGGATAAGCCCTGGGTAAGCACAATATCATACCAAGACCATACTGCCGTAGGCCGGAGCGGAGCCGCAGGCGCAGCGACATTAAAGAAAGGCATTTTCATTTCGTTGGGGAACCCGGTACTGATGCCTCCCTGGTGAGAATTCCCGTCACTTCGGCACTTCCACAGAGTTCACAATTTCCTTCAGCACCTGATCGCTGTCCTGGCCTTCCAGCTCTGCCTCGGGCTTCATCATCACGCGGTGGCGAAGCACCGCCGGTACGGAAGATTTCACATCGTCCGGGATCAGGTAATCGCGTTCTTCCAGCGCTGCGGCTGCCTTGGCCACTATTAGCAGGCTGATGGCCGCGCGCGGGCTCGCGCCCAGCGCAAGCGATGGCCATTCACGCGTGCGCCGGACCAATTCCACAATGTAACGAAACAGCGCCGGCTCAACCGTGGTGCGCCTCACTTCTTCCCGCGCGTGTTGCAACACTTCTGTCGGCAAGGGAGCGATCCCAACGGTCTCCAGGTGATGGGAATCGAAGCCGTGATGGTGGTTCTCCAGGATTTTTATTTCCTGGTCAGAATCCGGATAGGTGATTTTGATTTTCAGTAGGAAACGATCGAGTTGTGCTTCAGGCAGCGGATAGGTACCCTCAAACTCAATCGGGTTCTGTGTGGCGAACACCGTAAAAAATTCCGAGAGATGATGGGGAACACCGTCAATGGTGATCTGGCGCTCTTCCATGGCTTCCAGCAGGGCGGCCTGCGTGCGCGGAGGCATACGGTTCACTTCATCTGCCAGAAGCATGTCAGTGAAGAGCGGCCCGCGGTGAAGGGAAAAAGTGCTGGTGGCGAGATTGAGTACGTTGCTCCCGATGATGTCTGCGGGCATCAGGTCAGAAGTACACTGGACTCGCCGGAACTCGAGATCAAATAGGCGAGAGAAGCACTTGATCACCAGAGTCTTGGCGATGCCGGGAACGCCCTCAAGCAGGGCATGCCCGCCGCAAAGAATGGTAAGAAGACACTGATTAACCAGCTCTTCCTGCCCAACAATGACTTTTCCCAATTCATTTCGCCCGTGCTTCAGCACCCGGGACACGTTCTCCATGAGGAAAGCTCTCCTGTAACAATTTCAAACTCTGCATGTGCCGGTTGAGTTCCTGCGCCAAATCCAGCACAACTTCTTCGCCAGGTTCATCCTGCGCCAGGCTGGCTTCGATTCTACGCAACAGTTCCGGCAAGCTATTGTCCTTGTAAGCCAGGCGGTTTTGCACTGAACGTGCCAGATCATCGGCGGAGACTTGCGTTGGCAGACCCAGCCGCCGCGTCACGATTGTACGAAATCGCATATAGGGTACTTCCAGCGCGGCATGAGTGGTTTTGGCGCGATGGTACAGGCCGCCGAGCGTCTCTACAAATTCCAGCGGCGAAAGACGCGAGGTCCCCCGCAGTGGATGAATGGGCAAACTGCGCCGTGAGAATGTGAGCGCCACTGCCACCAGGAGCAGGAAGCATTGCAGCAATCCAAACATCAGCGGCGGCTCAGAAAAATAGGCGCCCAGCGTCTGCCGGTAACCGTGAAAGTATTCGTCCCAAAGAATGTGAACGTCGCGGTCGCCCAGCGAATTCAGCAATAAGGCAAGATTGCCGGCAGCGCTGATCCCTGCGTTGGTAAGCGGAATGGAAGACGCCCACCAGATGACTTCTCCCTTGCCCACTTTATAAGAGACCACCACTGGCCGGTCTCCATCGGCGTAATGCACCAGGCAAAACGCATGAGAGTTCTTCCAATAAGCACTCGGCGACATGCGAATTGTGCCTGCGCGTGTAATCGGTGAGAGCAGTTGCGGTTCAAAGGACTTCCAGGCGGGACCGGCAAGCATCTCAGGCACACTGTCAGACTGGGGCAGAAAAAGAGACGCAGTGTAGCCTGTGGCAAGAATTCTGCCTCCGCGGCTCAGAAAGAGCTGAAGGGCGATCTTTTCCTGTTTGCTGGGCGGATTAAAGGGAGACGCCAGGACAAGGGTGGTATCGGAGACATCTGCCGGAAGCTGGTTGGGCGATTGCTCCCAGCGCTCCACATTGTAACCCTGTTGCTGCAGCAGCAAGAAAGATGCTTTAGCACCGGCCGAGTCCGCTGAGTAAGAAGTTGTAACCTCGGACTCCTGCTGACTCGAGGAATAAACAGCAAGCGCAATTACCAGAACTGTGACTATCACTGCTGCCCAAAGCAGAAGCCTGCGGTCACTGCTGGAGAGGTTCATCGGCATCCCAGCTTCTCCAGTTGTCCCAGGGAGTCCTCAAAATCCTGTTGCAGGGCCGGGCGGTCACCGTACCAGATCACCTCAAATTTTTTTGTCAGGTTTGAAAGTGGCGGGTAGCTGGGATTGCGAGTGCTCAACAGCCGCAGGTACTCGCGCGGCGTGCGCGCACGGTTGGGCTTCCAGGCGCCACCAGATTCCAGAAAAGATATCGCTGCCCAATATGCCAGATGAATGGCATTGCGCCAGTCCTGCTTCGCCGCGTTCTCACGTGCTTCCGCCAGCCAGACATGCCAGCTTCTGGCTGAAGGCGTAAAGGGCAGGATCTCCCTTCCAGATGGCTCTTCTTCTTTGCGCCGCAGGCGGTTGATGGTCCAGAACAGCAGCAGGGTCAAGGCGCAGGCGACCAGGGCATACACCACAAACTGCAGGACATCAAATGTAGCTTTCCCGCGAATATGAAACAGGTTGAGGAACCATGCGAGCCATTTGTACAACTTTGAGAGCAACGTCTCCCTTACGCCCGGCCCGTGGACTTTTCTGAATTCTGATTGAGAAAGAATCTGCCCGAGTTTCTGCCGCGAAGCCGTGAGATCTTCAGAGCTTTGGGAGTACTCACTCGCCGCAGTTTCCAGGCGAATCATGTAACTCTTGATCTGTTCCAGACGATGAGGCTTGGCGGTGCGCTCGGCCTTATCAAACTCTGTCAGGTCATTCTTCAGCGGATGAAAATTGACCGTTACCTCTCCGCTTCCTGTGTTAACCACCACCCGGTCAGGAATTGAAGCAATCACTTCGCCTGCCTGCTCCGGATGATCATCCAGGGCGTGAATGCGTGCTTCAATCTCTGTAAGCTGCTGATGATATTGATTGAGTGGGATGCTCGCGTCGGCCGCAAGTAATCCGCAAAAGAGCAGAGCAAAAATCAGCGTGCGAAGGATGGGGTTGCGGCTGTTCATCCGATGGGCGAGGAAGCGCCTGGCGTGGCTTCTCCCTGCAGAGACGGCGGTTGCGGCTGGCTCATGGCTTCCATCATCAATTGCAGATCAAAAGCTTCTTTGCGAACGCGCTCATCATAATAAATGAGCGAAACGGCTATGGTTGCAATTGGAAACGCAATGCTGCGGGCGAGGAAGTCGCCGATGTATTGCCAGATGATGAACGGCACCATGGCAGCCGGACTTTTCTTTGTAATGGCAAGCGCAATTCCGATGAAGTAGGGCACGGAAAGAACAGCGGAAAGCGCAAAGCTGATGAAGGCCGCAAGTATGTTTACCAGAATCAGCCGCAACACGGAACCCTGAGCCAGCGCCCAGCTGCGCCTGAGGCTCTCTGTGACACCCAGGCGTTCCACTACGGCCGAAGGTACAGCAAGAGAGAGCCTGGCCGAGACATACAAGACTGCACAAAGAACAGCGGGAACAAACAAAAAAATCCCAATTGCCGGCAGCAACGCCCCTGCCAGGTGTTGGCCTTTGAGCGCGAAGCCAATGGCGAGGAAAGGTAGACCAATCACCGCCGCCACAGCAATAACTGCACCTGTTAAAACCAAAAACGCCAGTACTACAATCCCCAGCACCGTTCCGGCGTAAGGGAACATCAGTTTGTAAGCTTCAGCAATGCTGGTCTTATGACCGAGATGCACGCGAGTGACGGCATAGACGGATGCGCCTGTGCACAAGGCGTAACCGAAAATCCAAAGCGCGAGGAGCGCCATGCCTGTCAGCACGGCCGCGACAATCCCTGCAATCTGTAGTCCGGCACGCCCTGAAAGCACTGAAAGAGTGCCGACGCCCACGAATCCTAACTGTCCCAACAGCAGGAGTGCCGGCGGAAGAGCGGCGATTCCGGCAAACAGAAGCAAGTTCTGCCGGTAGAGACTGAAGGTCCTGTCCAGCACCTGCGAGGTGCTCATGGGACGCAAAACTGTATCCATTCAGTTCTCCTGGGCAGATATTCACTTTACGCCGATGTGGCTGCCGTGCTCACGGTTGGTTGCAGTGAATCCATCATTAACTGCAAATCAAAGGCTTCTTTGCGAACGCGTTGATCGTAATAGAGCAGCGCCATGGCAATGGTGGAAATGGGCCCGGCAAGCATGGTGCCGATGAACTCAGCCCCATACATCCATGCAAGCCAGCCGGCGTTAAGGTGCATTCCGTGCATGGAGAACATTCCTGTCCCAATGTATGCCGGAGCCTGCAAAACGCTCTTGAATGCCACCGCAATCAAGCCGGTCAGCAGGTAGACACAGAAAATGCGTCCCATGCTTCCGCGGGTCAGGAATTTGCTGCGGATCATGGAGAATTTCACCGGAAGGTTTTCAATTGCACAGGCAGGGACGGCCAGAGCATAACGACAGAAAACGTAAACCATCCAGACGAGTCCGCCCGTAACGCCAAAGAAGGCGACAAAAAATCCCAGTCCTGCACCGAGGATTGCACCGGGGGCAGGTCCGCCCTTTAATTTTCCCAGCATAAATATCATCAAGCCAAACAGAACAGCATAAGCAAGCATCAGTGGGCCGGCTGCAACGGCAAAGATTCTGACCACCAGCGCCAGGATCCGCCCGAAGAGCGGCTTGATTCGGCTGTAAGCTTCCTGAATGGTTGTCGATTTTCCCAGGTGCAGCATGGAAACTGCATAAACCGTAGCGCCTGAGGCAATCGAATATCCCACCACATAAGCCGCCAAACCCACCGTCATGCCGATGGCGCCGCGGGTGAGCATGTCCTGGAACATCAGGCGCATCATTTCAGGATCCATCTTGGTCGGATCGGGCGTGGTTGGAATTCCAAGCATCCAGACCTGTAGGAGTCCGGCGATCAAAGTCATGGCCGGAGCAATCATGGCGATTCCGGCAAACAGTGCGAAATTTGTGCGATACAGGTAAAAGGTCCTGTCCAGCACCTGTGATGCGTTCATAGGACGCAGGGCTGAATCCATAGTTGGGCTTCTCCGCGGGGTGTAGATGCATGGTAGCACAGGGTAAAGGGCAGGAAAGTTACGTGCGTTGAGCCCCGGAAAGCAATGGTAACTAATTCTGCTGACAGGCTCTTCAGGCTTGGTTTGATAGACTCAGTTGTTCAACGTTGCGGGAGCGGAAAAAAGAGTGAGACAACTTCCTGTAATTGTCGTGCATGGCGGAGCATGGGCCATGCCGGATGACGTGGTGCAAGCCCATATTAGCGGCGTGAACAAGGCTCTTGCCGAGGGCTGGCATGTGCTTGAGCGCGGCGGACGGGCCCTGGACGCGGTTCAGGCCGCCATTACTTACATGGAAGACGATGATACTTTTGACGCTGGCCGCGGCAGCTTTCTTACTCGTGACGAGCGGGTGCAACTGGACGCTCTCATGATGGATGGCGCTACCCTGCGGGCCGGTGGCGTCGGTTGCGTGGAGCGGATTCGCAATCCCATTGCGGCCGCGCGCCTGGTGCTGGACGACAGTCCTCACGTCTACATGGTAGCGGAAGGCGCCGAAGCCTTTGCCCAGGAACACGGGATCAAGCTTTGCCGCAACCAAGAGCTGGTAATTGAACGCGAAGTGCAGCGACTGAAAGAAGCACAAGCCAAAGCAGCTTCTGGCCAGCCGGATACCACCTTTGCCGGTCTTGATCGAGGGCACGATACAGTGGGAGCTGTGGCGCTCGACGCTGAGGGCAACATTGCTGCAGGAACTTCCACTGGTGGTACGCTCAACAAAGCGCCCGGTCGTGTGGGAGATTCTTCTCTGATCGGATGCGGCTGCTACGCTGACAACCAAAGCGCGGCCGTCTCCTGCACGGGATGGGGAGAGCCGATCATGAAGCTGGTCCTCGCCAAGTGGGCTGCTGATCGTGTCCAGCGGGGAGGCGCTCCCGATGCGGTCGCGGCTGAAGCCATGTCTTACCTGCAACGCCGTCTCGGCGGCCATGGAGGCATGATCCTTCTGGACCAGCGCGGCCGCTTCGGTATTGCCCACAATACTCCCAGGATGGCATGGGCATATAAGAGCACTGAAGGAGAAAAATCCGGCGTAAAGTGCTAGGCGAGCAAGCAGCAGCCCAGATCATCAGTCTCTGTTTCTAAGCTCGTCGTCCCTGCCCGCTCCGCACCATTTACAATAGAGATTCAGGCTATATAGCACAGCAGACAGCCAGGGGAGCGGATGTACGAAGTCACGGTAGAAGACACATTTGCAGCCGGACACTATTTACGCGACTACAAGGGCAAGTGTGAAAACCCGCACGGTCACAATTACAAGGTGCGTGTCACTCTGCGTGGTGGGGAATTGGACAAAGCCGGTCTGCTGCTGGATTTCAAAGACCTGAAGGAAGTGATGAAGCATGTGATTGACCGGCTCGATCACCAGATGCTCAATGACATTGAGCCTTTCAAGGTCCTGAATCCGTCTGCGGAAAACATAGCCAAATACTTTTATGACCAGGCCAATGGACGTCTCAGGTCAGTCAGCAACGGGCGCGTCAGTGTAAAGGATGTGACCATCTGGGAGACGGATACCACCACCGCCCGATATTCCGAGTAAGTGCAGATCCGTAACTGATGCACATTATTGAAATTTATCGTTCTATTCAGGGCGAGTCGTCTTTTAGCGGTTTGCC
>DASUBD010000468.1:0-5400 GCA_035763445.1 Candidatus Angelobacter sp. | reverse complement strand
GCGCCACCAGGGGCGTCGTCGGTCACGCTAGGATCGCCAAAGCCAGTGAAAGGCGCCGGGGTTGCCCCTGCATCTTCCAACACGGGATCGATGCTCCGGAAGCTGGCATGATTCAGGACATTCAGGAGCGTTGCGTGGAATTCAAAGCTGGCACGTTCATTCACTTTGATGTTCTTGAACAGTGCAGCATTGAACACGTTGAAAGGCGCATCCTGAGAAAGGTTACGGCGCGCGCCAAAGGGCGTGCCGAAGACCGATTGTGCCGTGGACGCGTTCACGATATAGCGAACCTGGTTATTGTTGACCGTTACTGCAGGTATCGGGTTGTTGCCACCATCCAGAGCAATCCCCGCTCCAGTTGCGTTAGCAGAGTTCAGACTGAGTAGCGTAGTTGGGTTCATTGTGCAGGCTTGTGCCGTTGGATCGCTTGCAAAGAAGTTACATGCGTCTCCGGCGTAGATGCCGACAGAGGAAGCAGGGGCATTCAGGTTGCCAACGAACGGACGACCCAAGTCGGTGCCAGCTACGTTCAAGATCCAATTGATGTCATACGGATCAGTGCCATTGACCAGCGCATCACTTACAGCAGCTTCGGCTCCGAACTGAACGGGAGTGTAGCGCTGACCGCTTGCCCAAACGTAATTGCCGGATAGTGACCATCCTCCGAACACATGACCTACGAATCCATGCTGTTCTTTCATGAAGGGCAGTTGTTCGGTGAAGAGGAAGGATGCCTGATGAGGAATATCAAGACCGGACAAGGAGTACTCGCCGGAACCGGTATTGAACGGGTTTTGGGCAAAAGCAACCGTGTTGCCTCCGCCGAAAGTGCTGAAGATTTCGCTCACGTTGTCGAGGTTACGGCTGTAGGTGTAAGCCGCACGCATCGTGAGTTGCTTGAACAGATTGTTGGCGCGGAACTCGGCCTGCACGGCGTTGTAGTTCGAGAACCCACCGTTGTTGCGAGTGAGCACGATTCCGGCATCGCAATTCACGCGTCCCAGCGCCGGATTAAGAGTCTGTCCGGGGCCAAGCAAAATGGATGACGAGGTGCAGGGCTGAGCACCCGCGGGTGCGAATGGGTTAGGACCAGCCGGGAAGCCTTGTCCGCCAGGAATGGAACTGTCCACAATCGGGTTGCCATTGATTGTCTGGAACAGATCCGTTGCGTGATTGCCGACGTAGCGGACTTCAACTGCGGAGCTTTTGCTCAGCTCGCGTTCAATGCCAAAATTCCAGGTATGGACGCGGTCTGGTCCGAAGTTGTTGGCGACGTTGGTTTCCACATTCGTCCGCGGATCGAACACGCCGGTTTGCAGTTGCGACTGCACTTCGGCGCGAACGTTCGGGCCAAACGGGCTGCTGGGCAGAATCATGTTGGGTGTAAGTGTTGCGCCCTGGAAGCTCTGCAGGAAGACAACCGGAGCAGAGTTGGCGATGTTCAAGTAGATGTTGTAGAACGGCGGATCATACAGCAGGCGATAGCCGCCGCGAATGACAGTCTTGCCGTTGCCGGTGAGGAATCCTCCCCACTGCGGAGAGTAGGCAAATCCGATGCTCGGTCCGAAGCTGTTCTTTACGGAAGACAGTTCCGGCGAGGTACGGAATTGCACCGGGATGTCCGAGCGCCAGAAAGCGGTTGCAGGATTGCTCTCGCGAGAGACCGTCAGATCATGGAACAGATTTTCCGGCTGGCCATAGTAAGACCAGGTGAGACCAAGGTTCAGAGTAAGATTCTGGCCGATCTTCCAATCGTCGCCAGCATAGAGGAAGGTATCATGCTCACGGAAATCAAGTGAGGGATTGCCTTCTGCCACGCGCAGACGATTTGGAGTGTTGGCGAAGAACGATGCCCAATCGCTGAAGCGGAAAGCGCCGTTCAGGTTAGGGAGAAATACATTCGGTGACCGCTGGTACGTATAGTTCACGCCAGCCTTCAACGTATGCTTGCCGGCGACCATATTCCAGTTATCCTGGCCCTGCCAGGTATTAACGATTCGTCCTTGAGGGAAGCCGGCGTTGAGACCGAATGGGAGCAGTTGTGAACTGTTGAATGAGGCGCGAGTAATCGCCTGGTCAACTGAGCTGATGCCCGGAACGTTACCGAGAGTATTGGTGCCGAATTCAACGTTCAGGCGCCCAAACGAGACACGCGCTTCATTCACGATGCGAGAAGAGAAATTGTGCGTATCGCTGAGCAGAATAGCCTGACTCAAAGCAGGAACGTTGATTGGCAGACCGGCAGCCGCATCTCCGCCATCGAGATTGAAAACGTTGCCGCGGTTAAAGAGGTAGCGGGCCATCAGCATGTCACTGCCTAACTGATAGTCAACCCGGTTTACGAAGTTAAAGTTATGTGTATTAGTAGGCAGCGTGCGCTCCACTCCACCCATTTGAACTCCGGGGCAGCCATTTACGAAATCCACGTCCCCGGGTACCGGGATATGGGCATCGAGGGGCGTCGGGTTGCCGGCAGAAACGCCATAGGGTCCAAAGGTCTGCAACGCTGAAAGGCTCTGGCTTCCCGGGAAGCAACCGGCGAGAGTAGCCAGACCAGCAGGCGTCGGGGTGAGTCCTCCTGTTTGGTAGAGAGTTCTCTGGGAGATAATTTCCTGATCAAATCCACCAAAGAAGAAGGCTTTGTTCTTCACCAGCGGGCCACCAATGGTGAATCCGCCGAACTCGTCATTGGCCCGTGGCATCTCGGTCAGAGGATTGCCATTCGCGTCGGTTCCAAAGCGCTTGTTCAGGTTCGTCATTGAGTTCATGACGGTGTTGTTTTCGCTGGCGTAGATGCTGCCGTGCCATGCATTGCCACCGGATTTGGTGATGATGTTCACCACGGAGCCGGCGTTGCGGCCGTACTCGGGACCGAACTGGTTGGTGATCAGCACGTACTGCTGCACGAACTCGGCGTCCTGCACGAAAAGGCCGGGCCCGCCTACGCTGTTGTCATTGTTGTTCTGACCATCGATCTGCTGGTCATTATTGCGACCACGAAGACCGTTTACCGAGAATCCCTGGCCGCCATTGGTATTGGAAAAGCCATTGTCACGGGCAGAGGTAACTCCAGGTACGAAGAGGGCAAGATTGTCTAACCCTTCGTTCTCCTGGATACCGGCGAAGGTATTGAGAGCGGTTCCAGCAAAAGTGTTGGTTACCTGGGACTGGGTTGTTTCAATCAAAGGCGCCGCGGCGGAAACCTCAATGGTGGTGCTGGTTTCACCAACGGTCATTTTGATTGTCCCAAGGCCACTATCACGGCCTGCAGAAACAAGAATATTGTCCTGCGATGCGGTCTGGAAACCCTGGGCTGAAACATTTACTTTGTAAGTTCCCGCTGGAATCAGATTAAACCGGAAGCTGCCTGAATTGTCTGACGTGGTTGTCAGCGTAGCTCCAGTTGCGGTATTGATTGCTTTTACCTGGGCGCCTGCTACTACAGCTCCCTGCGGGTCTTCGACTGTGCCGGAGATCGAGCCTTTCAGCACCTGACCCATTGAGGGAATACACCACAGCAGTAGTAAGCATGTTGCTATAAACGCTAAACTGTCGTGCAATTTACGATTCATTCCTCTTTAACTCCATTTATTGTTTGTTGCGATTTGTTAAGGAATTTCTAAGCCTAGCAACCCCCAAGCTCTATGTGCTTTTGGGTTGCTGAGCTGGTACTTTGCAGCTGAAGTTCCATTCCGGAACTATGTGAAATTCAAGGAGTTTAGGAGGAAATCGTGGCGCGATGAATTCAGGTTTACAAATTCCAAACGCCCTTTGATATTGAATTCTGGATTTAGAAGAAGGTAACTACGAATTAAATAGCTGTTCTCTCGAATAACTACAAATTACTTAAGAGTAAACAAATCAACGAAACTTTACTTGGGTGCCGGAGGTGTAATCACCTCTGCTGGACGATCAGACATGCGGAAGCGCGTGCGGAAATGTTCAGAGATGAGCATGACCGCCGGTTTGTTCTTTTCCGCGTCCTGCTGCATGAGATATTTCATTGCCTCAATCAGCAACCGTTGTCCTTCAATGTAGCGCGGGTCCTGGACGCGTTTCTTGCCTTTGCGCCGGCTGGGATCGGGAAGAACTGGAATGGTAAAAACTTTGGCCACTGGGCACACCTCTTAGCTTCGATGCCTCATCAGCATCGACTGTTGCAGAGTAGCAGACAAATGGTTGAAAGCAAACAACAAATCACTCACGCGCGCCATTGGGCGCCGGCTACTGCGGTTGCACAATTTTTGTCCTGGAGGTAATTTTCAGGCGAAAGACATCGTCAGCGATTTTGCCGTTGACCTTGATGTTGGTGTAATGCGTAAGACGATAATCGCCGCTCGGCTCAAAGAACTGCTGCTTGATGGAAACATTTCTTTTTGGGTCCATCCACAGCAGAACGTGGCTGAGTGAAGATTTCACCTTCTCCTGTTTCGGCGTCAAGTCGAGCCTGGCAGTTCTTACTCCGTCCACGGTGTCCCATCCCTGCAGCTTTATCTCAAAGTTCTTCGCCAGGTTGGTTCCGCTCGCGCCAAAGCCCAGGCTCATGAATGATTCCACCTCCGCCCGGTTCTGACCAGCTTTGTACTCGGTCACCTGGTCGATCTTGGCCTGGTAGAGGCTCAATTTGCCATCCTTGAAGAGTACCTGCTTCGGCTCAGGCGAGACGATCTTTACAGCCACATCAACACCATTTTTGTTTTTGCGAAAGTAAATCTGCCCTTTTTGGATGTCGTGTTCGTCCACCACGCGCTGGTACTGGTCCCAGTCAAAATCCGCCTGCGCGGACTTGAACGTTGTGGCAGCTTTGTCCATCTCTGCCAAAAGATTTTTCAAATCCTGCGGTTCGGCATTGGACTGAACTGGTGCAGTGGAGGCGCTGGTTTGGCTCGGTCTCGAAGAATGTTTTGCGGCGGAGCTGGCCGCTGCACCTGCATTGTTTCCGAAAAGCAGCGCAGCAGGGAAAGCCAGAAACACCATCATTAAAAGTAGTTTTTTCATTTGCTATCGTTCTGAAATTCGGCGGCCCGATGTCTTCAGGTCAGCGACGAACCCAGCCGCGGTAGGCCACAATGTGACCCTTCTGGTCCCGCACTGGCTCCACTTTCTCTACCCTGACAGAGCCGGCAATAGGCCTAAGGAAGTGAGCAAAGTTCTGCCGCACCATGTCTTCATCCTGCGCATCCACTGCGGAGGCGTCCACCTGGTAAATCATGCCTTTGCTGCCGTCCGGAGTTATGACGATGCTGTTTTGATGCCCCACGTGCTCTGCCGGTTGGTCTTTGAAATCAATGAAACGGGGCGCAATAAAGATGAACAGCAGAATCACCGTAACCATCACGTCATAGTGGAAACTGCCTCGCTCGTAAGTCCAGAACAGATAGCCCTTTACGGTACGCCAGA
>DASUBD010000467.1:0-6306 GCA_035763445.1 Candidatus Angelobacter sp. | reverse complement strand
GACGGCCTGCTTGAAGGTCTGGTCAACGTCAGGGACATAAAGGTTCAGAGTGCCGGTGCATCCGCCGAGGGTCTGCGGAGACTTGACGCCCATTTGAGGATTTTCTTCACCGAGAAAGATGATGGAGTCGCCGATCTTGAGTTCGGCATGCATGATTTTTCCGTCTGGGCCCGGCATGCGCACCAGTTCCTGTGCGCCCAGGGCTTTCTTATAGAAATCGATGGCTTTGGCTGCGTCGCGGACGACCAGGCTGGGAGTGACCGAGTGGAATCCTTCCGGAATAGGTTTCTTGGCAGTTGCCATGATTGCTTCTCCTGTTTGAAATTTTGGGGCAGGGAATAGTCTACGCTCTTGCCGGGTAGCAGGTGTGAACGGCGCGTGAAAAACAACATCTACCACGGAGACACGGAGACACGGAGAAGAGAAATCGCCGTGATCGCGCGTGATCGCCGTGATCGCGCGTGATCGGAAAAGCAACCCCCAAAACCTTTGAAACGCAGAGGAACAGAGGAAGCGGATGGAAGAACAATTGTTTGATCAGTTTTATCAGCGTTGATCAGCGGTAAGGTTTTGATTTTCAATTCCGGCGATTTTGGCAATCATGGCACTTCTGGCAATTCGCAGCCCTCGCCTCACTGCTTGTTACAATAATGAATTCACTTCCTACCACTAAGGACGCACTTACACATGCATCGTTGGTCACAACTGTTTATTCCCACGCTGCGGGAGGCGCCGGCGGATGCCGAGGTCGCCAGCCACAAGTTTCTGATCCGCGCGGGGTACATCCGGCAGCTTTCAGCAGGGATTTATTCGTACCTGTTCATGGGCCAAAGGACGATTCTGCGCATTACAAAGATTGTCCGCGAGGAAATGGACAAGATTGGCCAGGAGTATCTGCTGCCCGCGCTGAATCCCAGGGACCTGTGGGAAGAGAGCGGACGCTGGACGGTGATGGGCGACAACATGTTTCGCCTGAAAGACCGCAAAGGCGCCGAACTGTGCCTGGGCATGACGCATGAAGAGGTGATGACGGACATCGCTCGCCGGGACCTGCGCAGCTATAAGCAGTTGCCGCAGATCTGGTACCAGATCCAGAACAAGTTCCGGGACGAGCCGCGGCCCAGGTCCGGGCTGATCAGGGTGCGGCAGTTCACCATGAAGGACTCGTACTCATTCGATATTGATTGGGACGGCCTGGACGTTAGCTACAGGAAACATTACGACGCCTACCGCCGGATTTTTGATCGCTGCGGGCTAAAGTATGCGGTGGTGGAGGCGCATTCGGGAGCGATGGGCGGGTCGCAGTCGCACGAGTTTATGGTAATGACCGACGCGGGCGAGGACCTGGTGGCGATGTGTTCCAAGTGCGGCTACGCGGCTAACCTGGAGAAGGCGACTTCAAAGCTGCCACCGGCTCAGGATCTGCCGGATGACGGCGCGCCGAAAGAGGTCCACACGCCGGGGCTGAAGACGATTGAGGAAGTATCGAAGTTTCTGGGCGTTTCTCCTACGCAGAAGATCAAGACGCTGGCGCTGATGGAATTGAAAGACGATCCGAAGCGGCCCGGAGAAAAGAAGGCGCGGCCGGTGATTGTGCTCCTCAGGGGCGACCACACGCTGAATGAAGCCAAGCTGACCACGGCGCTGGGCGGGGCGGAGTTCCGTCCAATGCACGAAGAGGAGATCAGGAGAGTGTTTGGGTCGCCCGCGGGATTTCTTGGTCCGGTGAAAGTTCCGGCATTGCAGGACGGGATGCACCTCGGCAGCCAGACGCAGGCGCTCATCCTGGATTCGCTGCCGCTGATGCTGGCGGACACGGCGTTGCAGGGAAGAAAGAACCTGATCGCGGGCGCGAATAAAGAAGACTACCACCTGAAGAACATAACGCCGCTCAAAGATTTCCACCCGACGGAGTGGGTTGACCTGCGCAACGCGGCGGCGGGTGAGGGCTGCCCGAACTGCGGCGAGGCGCTGGCCGTGGGCAAGGCGATGGAAATTGGACACATCTTCAAGCTGGGCGACAAGTACACAAAGTCGATGGGCGCCAAGGTGCTGGACAAAGACGGCAAAGAGGTGAACCCCATCATGGGCTGCTACGGCATTGGCGTGGAGCGCATCCTGACGGCGGCGATTGAGCAGAGCAATGATGCCGAGGGCTTCTGGCTGAGCCGGTCCATTGCGCCGTTTGATGTGGTGGTGACTCCGGTAAATACAAAGGATGAGGCCGTGATGCGCGCGTCGGAAGAGATTGCACAGAAGCTGGAAGGCGCGGGCTTTGATGTGCTGCTGGATGATCGTGAAGACAGGGCCGGAGTGAAATTTAAGGACGCAGATCTAGTGGGAATACCTTATCGAATCAACGTTGGCAAGAAGGTTACGGAAGGGAAAGTTGAGCTGGTTACCCGCTCGACACGTAAATCTGAGGATGCTAACATCACCGGCATTGAGAGCTATTTCAGGCAGATTGCAGGTGAATAACCGGACAAATCCGGGAGTCGCCTGAAAATTTCCTGAAGAGCAAGGTGGGGGCAATCCCCGGAGCCGTTTGGTTCCCCCTCACTCCTTCGTCGCTCAGGTTTGCACAAGATGATATGGCAGCGGGCTCGCCGATGATTGAAGTGCGGCTCGTCAATCAGTGCAGATCTCATGAACAGTGGTAGGCAGAGGAGGAAGCAAAAGGGGGATATGGAAAAACTAAAAGCTGTAATCGGGCTCCTGGTGATTGTCGCGGGATTTTACGTGGCGTGGAACATGATTCCGCCGTACTTCCATAATTATCAATTGCAGGATGATTTGGACGATATCGCGCGGCGCAACAGCTACACGCGCAACAGTGACGATGACGTGAAGAAGATGGTGATTGAGAAAGCACAGGAAGAAGACATTGCGCTGAAAGAAGATGAGGTAACGGTCAGCCGCGGCGGAAACGGGCTGGGAATTTCTGTTAAGTACAGAATCCACATTGAGATGATGGTCCATCCCGTGGATGTTGACTTTGCTGCCAATTCATTCAATAAGCGGATATAATAGGTAATTGAAAAGCAGAGTCCTCAGCACCAGCAGGTAACGCTCTGGCCCGCCATGCGTCTGAGAAAAATAAGTGGCGAATCCGCCGGAGTTTTCGCTTGGCCATAAAACTTAAAATTCCCCGTGCTCAAGGCTCAGCCGCAGCTCTGAAGAGCCCCATCCTGCGTGCCGTGGTAGCGGCATGCCTGATCATTGCCGTCGTTTTCTTTGGAATCTTTTCCTATTACTACATTAAGTACCAGAAAATTGTGGATAAGCGGTTTTACGGACCGATCTTTGCCAACACGGCAAAGATTTACGCCCAGCCGCGCGAAGTGCGGATAGGGCAGAAAGCTGATCCCAAAGAGATTGCCAATTATCTTCGCCACGCGGGATACACTGAGGCGGGCGAGCAGGGCAAATCAAAGTTCGGCACATATCGCGTGCTGAAAGATTCCATTGAGATCAAGCCCGGCGAGGAATCGTATTACAACGCGGAAGGCGCGGTGGTGCGCCTGGCCCAGGGCAAAGTGGACAAGATTGCTTCGCTGGCCAACGACGGCGACCTTTCTGCCTACGAACTGGAGCCGCAACTGGTCACCGGCCTCTTTGACAGCCAGCAGCGCGCCAAGCGCCGCATCGTGAAGTATGACGACATCCCCAAAGTGATGGTGGACGCCGTCACGTCCATTGAGGACCGGCGATTCTTCTATCACAGCGGCGTGAACTACGGCCGGTTGATAGAGGCGGCGCTCATCGATCTGAAAGAAGGCGGCGACCGCCAGGGCGGCTCGACAATCACCATGCAGGTGGCGCGCGGATTCTTCCTCTCGCCGGAAAAGAAGCTCAAACGCAAGCTGACGGAAATTTTGATTTCGATTGAACTGGAGCAGCGCTTCTCCAAGAAGCAGATCTTTGAGCTGTACGCCAATCAGGTGGATATGGGACAGCGCGGGTCGTTTACCATCACCGGATTTGGCGAGGCGGCAAATGCGTATTTCGGCAAAGATCTGAAAGACGTCACGCTGCCGGAAGCAGCGCTTCTGGCGGGATTGGTGCAGAGGCCGAGTTATCTCTCACCGTATCGGCATCCGGAACGCGCGGTGGAGCGGCGGAATCTGGTGTTGCAGTCCATGGTGGAGACCGGCGCCATTACTCAGGCGCAGGCCGATTCCGCCAAAGCTACGCCGCTGAAACTTGCGCCGCAGAACGTTGAAGCCAGCGATGCGCCGTACTTCGTGGATCTGATTCGCGAACAACTGGTGGCGAAATACGGCGAAGATGAGCTGAATCATGAAGGCTATCGCGTCTACACCACTATTGATCCGCCGCTGCAGAAAGTTGCTGCCGATGCGGTGGATGTCGGGCTCAAGGAAGCAGATGCCGCCATCAAGAAGCTGCGCACCCGGAGAGTGAAAGTCGGGAAGAAGTATGAGACCAAAGTGCTGGATGGTCCTCAGGCGCAGGTGGCGCTGGTGGCGCTCGATCCTCATACCGGTGAGGTGCTGGCGCTGGTGGGCGGTCGAAATTATGGTTGGAGCCAGCTGGACCATGCTGTAGCCAAGCGGCCAACGGGATCCATATTCAAGCCATTTGTCTTCGCCACCGCAGTGAATAATGCCTTAACCAATGAGCAACCGGTATTCACGCCAGCGACGCTCGTCGATGACAGCCCAACAGCATTCATCAACGGCGATGACGTATATACTCCTCGCAACTTTGAAGAGAAATATCTCGGTCAGGTAACAGCGCAAAAAGCGCTCGATCTCTCCCTCAACAATGCAACCGTCAAAGTCGCGGAGATGGTGGGCTATGACAAGGTTGCTGCCCTGGCCAAAGCCGCCGGAATTACATCTGTGAAGGCCACTCCAGCCATGGCGCTCGGCTCGTATGACGCCACGCCTATGGAGATGGCCTCAGCCTACACGGTCTTCGCCAATGCAGGTACGCGGATCAACCCCATCATGCTCAAGTCCGTGCGCGATCCCAACGGCGACGTGGTGGACAATTTCCAGCCTCAGAAATCGCAAGTGCTCGATCCCCGTGTTGCCTTCGTCATTACCAAGATGCTGGAAGGCGTACTGAATAACGGGACGGCCGTAGGCGTTCGGGCGCGTGGCTTTACTGCTCCTGCTGCAGGAAAGACCGGCAGTTCGCACGACGCCTGGTTTGCCGGATACACCTCCAATTTGCTCTGCATTGTCTGGGTCGGCTATGACGACTACAGTGACGTCAAATTGACCGGCGCCGCTCTCGCCCTGCCCATCTGGACCGAATTCATGAAGCATGCCATCAGCCTTCCTGAATATTCTGACGCTGGACCATTCACGCCGCCCCAGGGCGTTGTGGAGCTCTCGATCGATAAGGCAACTAACGAGATCGCAACCCCTGCCTGCCCGGATGATTACGCCACCGCCTTTATTGACGGTACGCAGCCCACGCAAACCTGCGAGCAGACGGCCTCCCAGAATAAGGGGAATTTTTTCCAAAGAATGCTCGGCATGGAACCTAAACCGGCTTCTCCGCCGTCTAATACCAATGGCACTTCTGTTCAGCCTCAGGGCCAGTCCGCCACCGCCAACCGGGCCGCGGCGCCCACTCCTGAACCGGAGAAGAAGAAGGGCTTCTGGGGCCGATTATTTAGTGGCGGAAACGACAAGAAGGACGATAATAAGGAGAATAAGCCTGCGGCCAACGGTCCAGGCAACCGGCCGCCGCAGTAAGGAGAGCCCCCATGGGTCGCTTCAGCTCGTTCGGCAGTATCATCCTGCTCGCCATCGCTGTCCCGCTCTGTGCGCAGCAATCCAGCACCGCTCCAGCTTCCGCGACTCAGCCGGAAGTAGCGCCTCTGCGAATTCCACCGCCTCCTGAAAATGCATCCCCGCAGGAGCTGGAGCAGCAGGGCGACGAGCTGCGCTCACAAAAGGCCTTTCTTGATTCCATTGATTACTATCGCGCGGCCATGAAGAAGGATGATACCGCCTCCCTGCACAACAAAGCTGGCATCAGCTATTTTTTGCTGCAGCGCGATCGCGACGCAAAAAAGGAATACCAGCACGCCATCAAGCTTGATAAATCTTACCCGGAAGCACACAACAATCTGGGCGCGCTGTATTATGAGCTGCACAAATACGGTTCAGCTATTAAGGAATACAAAAAGGCCCTCAAGCTGAATGATCTGAGCGCCAGCTTCCACAAAAATCTGGGCACGGCGTATTTTTCTGAAAAGGATTTTGACAACGCCTCGCGTGAGTACCAGCGCGCCATGGAGCTTGATCCCTCCGTTTTTGAACGCCAGAG
>DASUBD010000466.1:0-7589 GCA_035763445.1 Candidatus Angelobacter sp. | reverse complement strand
GCATCAGGCTGTTCCAGGCCCACGAATGCCAGCACGCGGCAGGCGAACTGGTGCGCCATTTCCGGCAGGGTAGATGGCCGGTTGTAAAAGGTAGGAATCAGGGGATAGATGGTTGCTCCGGCTTCGGCAGCCCACGTCATGTTGCGCAGGTGCACGCGATTGAGCGGCGTTTCGCGGATGCAGAGCACCAGCGGACGCTTCTCTTTGAGGCAGACATCGGCTGCGCGGTCGATGAGGTTGCCTGCGAAGCCGTGAGCAATTCTGGCCAGAGTGCCCATGCTGCAGGGAAGGATGATCATGCCGTGCGTCCGGTACGATCCGCTGGCAATGTTGGCGCCAATATCGTCAACGTTCTGCTGCCGGATCTTTTTGGATTTTTTCCCGAGAAGCTGCTGCATGAGATCGTTGCGTCCTTTGATCTCAAGTTCTTCAGCAAAGACGCGCAGCGCGTTGTTGGAGGCAATAAAGTTCACCGCCTGCACGCGAGCGTCGCGTTCCAGCAGCAGCAGCAGCGCTCGAGTAAACTCTGCCCCGGAAGCGCCAGTTGCCGCCACCGTAAGTACATGGGCTGCTGATTGGGATGAATTCGGCATCAAAAGAGGTAAGCTCAAGCCTAACCCCTGGTGAAACGTTGAGCAAGAGACTTGACCCGGCACTCTGCTGCCGGATTGGATATGGGAAGTGTCTCTATAATTCGGGCCCGACGCCGCACCGCCGCACAGCAGCTTGCGCTACAACAGGTTAAGCGCGAGATCAACGCCACCGATCCGCATGGCCGCCTTAAGTATCTGCGCGATTTCACTGAAGCTTATCTCGATTACACGCGAGTATTGACCGCACCGGAGCTGGAGCAGCAGTGCCGCTTGGCCGATGTGCTCCTTGTGGGCGATTATCACGCACTGGCGGCCTCACAGCGCTTTGCCGGTGAGCTGCTGAGAAAGGTGGCTGCATCAGGAAGGCCCGTGATCCTGGCCCTGGAAATGGTTTTCACCCGCGACCAGCGCATGCTCGATCGCTGGTTCCGCGGCGAGATCAGCGAAGACGAGCTGCGCGCCGCAATCCGCTATGACGCGGAGTGGGGCTACGATTGGGAGCCATTTGCCCGGCTGCTGCGTGAAGCGCGTTGCTGCTCTGCCGGAGTTTACGGCATTGATTCCGGTCCTCGCGGCAACATGCGGCGCATTGGAGCGCGGGATCGCTACGCCGCGCGCAAGATTTCAGAGCTGCGTGAGAAGTTCCCAAATGCAGTGATCGTGGCGCTGTTCGGGGAGGCGCATCTTGCTCCCGGACATCTGCCGCGCTGGCTGCGGCAAAGCCGTCCCGCTGACCGCATCTTGACGGTTCTGCAGAACGTGGACGAGCTCTACTGGAAGTCGGCGGGCGAGTTGAGTGAGATGCTGCACGCGGTTCAGGTGAGTGAGAACGTTGCCTGCGTGTTCAACGCGACGCCACTCGAAAAATACGAGAGCTACCGCATCTATATTGAGCGCTGGCGCACGGAGCCCAGCCAGCCTGACCTGGCGCCGACTTTTTACAACGTGGTGGATTCACTTCTGCGCTCTCTCGGTCTGGAGCAGTATTCGCCGGCGGCCGGCAATCATCCCAGCACGCTGGTGGAAGAATATCCTGACGTCCAGACCTGTTCAGACCCGCGCGATTCTGAGCGCCTGCTGTTGCGTCGAGGCCTCGACCTGGCGGAACGGTGCCAGATTCTGGATAAGCTGCACGCGAACGGCTGCGCTTATGTTCCTCGCCACAACATGCTGGTGATGGAGCGTTTCCAAATGGCCGCTGCTGCGGAAGAAGCTGTACGCTTTGTGCAGAGCGAGTGTCGCGGCAATGCGTCGTTTCACCGGCCCTGGATTGGCAGTTCCGCCGAACACCAGTTTTATTTTGAAGTGATGGAGCGCGCGCTGATCACGTTTGGAGTACGCGTGTTGCTGCCCAATTATCCTGTGGCCCGCGAGGCCGATCTCCAGGCGCTGTGTGCGCAACCGCAGGATGTTATTGAAGCGCAAGCCCCGTTCCGCTCCGCAGAGTTCCTGGAACTGGTGAGCTCGCTGATGTTGCACAAAGAAGCGGAAAAGGGCCGCCGTGGTGACGTGCTGTCACGCGCTCTTTCGTCGCTGTTCTCCGCTGCAGGAAAGAAGCGCCGGTTCATAGTTGATCATCTGGGGGCTATGCTGGGAGCGGAGATGCACGAAGCTTATGTTGCCGGAGATCTCAACAAGAGCTACCTGCGCTCGCTGTTTTTCCGCAAGACGCATCTGCCCGGCGCGGCCAGAAAAGCATACTTTGAGGTTTCCAGGGCCGTTCGTCCGCGCACCGGGAAGCTGTTCTCATGAGGCTGATTCCTCAGGTATAAACCTTATTTTTCGGCTAAATACTCCCGCTCAGCCCGAAAAATGACGACTCAATGCCGTTATCTGCCACTCACCATATTTGCTTCAGAATTCAGCTCTGAATCTTTATAATTCGACGCGCATTTCCATCAGGGGCCGGATGCGGCACCCAAATTGAGAGAAAACAACAAAGGAGAATCGGGAGAAATGAAGAGACTTATCCTTAGTGTAATGGCGCTTTGCCTGGCGTTCGGCACCGTGAGCTTTGCTCAGGCCGGAGGCGACAAGAAGGCCGACGACACTGCCAAGACAGATACCGCCAAAACCGACACCGCGACCAAAGGCAAGAAATCCAAGATGAAAAAAGCCAAGAGCAAGAAAAAAGACGCTGCTGACGACACCAAGAAAGCCGACGAAGGGAAAAAGTAGACTTTCAGCAAAACGTGCGGGCTGGTTCTTTGCCGAACCAGCCCGTATTTTTTATTTCAGCTCTTCTCTCGACGCAGGTAAGTTCAAAGACCTTGCTGCTCCCGCGTGAGTTTATTTCGGTGCATGGCAGAGCACTTCCTGGGGTGAAAGGCTGATGCTCTTGCTTTTCTTTTCCACCCACATGGAAGTCGTCTCCGTACGATTGTTCACGCTCACCACTACAATCACGCCGGTCGGCGAATGATAAGCCTTGGTTGGAGGCTCTGTGGTGCATTCAATCTTGTGGCTGGTAATCGTGCCGTATTCGCTCGATGGACCCCAATCCAGCATGAATTGCGGCAGCGGATACTGATTGTATTTCTGGGGATGCTGCTTCCAGTCCGGATCGGCGAAATACAAGCCATACGCGGTTTCATAATCTTTGTGCTCAATGGCCTGAAAGAATTTGTTGATCACCTTGTTTTCCGGATAGAAGCGGAAGAACCACCACACAAGAAAAGCCGCTAACACCACTACCAGCGCAGTTATCAGAAGTCTCCAGCGTTTTTGCGCCGGCCGAGGATCGTATTCCTTTGCGTCCATCAATCCCATGAAGTGTTTCCCTCTTAAAGAGTGCGTTTGAACAGCAGTGTAGAAAGCATGAACGTGAGAACAGCGAAGCCACCAAGATACAGCAGGTCAGGCCAGATTGCAGCCAGTCCAACGCCCTTGAGCAGCACAGCCTTGAATCCGTGCACGGAATACGTAAACGGATCAATAAAAGCAATGGACTGCAGCCACTTGGGAAAAGCCTGCGTTGGATAAATGGCGCCGCTGGGAAAATAAAGCAGTGTGTTCAGGATGCCGAAAATGGCTCGCGGAATCAGCGGATCGTTCACGCGGACCATCATCAGGAACATCATGGCGATAAACGCGAAAGACGTGGTTGCGATCAGCAGAAAGAGCCAGAACAGGTTGGAAGGCGCGAATGTTCCGCCCACGCCTGCAATCAGTGATCCAATCACAGTGAGCACAATGCCTGCGCCCATGGCCTTGAGCGCGCCGGCCACGTTCAATCCTGCCACAAGCTCCATCTTCGTGATGGGCGTAACCAGATAGCCTTCGTGAACGCCGCGTGCCTTGTCATCGATATATACGATTCCTCCGCCGATCATCACGCTCACAAACATGGCCAGCGTGATGGATCCCGGCAAAAGATACTTCATGTACTCGATGTACGGATAAAGCTCCACAACTTCAAGCGCTGCCTGTTGCACCACGCGCGGCTGGACCTCTGGAGTGTTGAGTGAATCAACCAGATCTCCCAGCGTTTGCTCGAAGGTCGAGGTCATGAAGTTGTCAGTGTTATCCAGCACCAGGCCGATGCGTGGACGCGCCTGCATATAAACGTCACGCGAGAATTGCGGTGGAATCACCAGCCCGGCATTGAGATCGCCCTGGCGAACGTCGTCTACCATCTTCTGCTGATCGGTGTAGACGATTGGCTTGAAAGTGCGCGCATTGCTCTGCACGGCGCGTAGAGCTTCAATCACGCGGATTGCCTGCGGTCCGCCGTCCTGGTTCACAATGCCCAGCTTGGCATCGCGAATCTTGCCGCCGAAGGCATTGCCCAGCACGATCAGCTGCACCAGGGGGAAGACCATCGCGGCCATCATCAGCGCAGGCGAGCGGAAGAACTTGCGCAGGTCGCGCTCCACAATGGCCATCATGCGCTCGCTCTGGAAGAATGCCATTTATTTTCCCCAGGCCACAGGCGACTGATACAGAGGAGCGTCCGCCAGTTGGTCGCGCAGTTGCCGCCCTGTGTAATGCACAAACACATCGTCCAGCGTAGTGCTCTGCACCGTGAGTGACTTAATGCTTATGCCCGCATGCACCGCGGCTTCCACCAGTTCGGTTGTGGTGCGCGATCCATCATCAGTCAGGATGCGGTACATCTCCGCGCCTTCCGGCTGCACGGAATTCACCCCGTTCAGCGCCTGCAGCCGCTTTTCCCAGCCTTGAGGAGGACTGGCGAATTGCGCTTCAATCACTGATGATCCAGGAATGCTGGACTTCAACGCGCGCGGAGTATCCAGCGCCACCAGCTTGCCGTGATCGACAATCGCGATGCGGTCGCACAAGCGGTCCGCTTCATCCATGTAGTGGGTAGTAATCAGGACGGTAAGATTGCGCTGCTGCTTGAGGTTGGTGATCATCTCCCAAACCGCCACGCGCGATACGGGATCGAGTCCCGTGGTCGGCTCGTCGAGGAAGAATATTCTCGGACGATGCACCAGCCCACGAGCAATTTCCAACCTGCGGCGCATTCCTCCGGACAGATTGCGGGCCGGAGCGTCGTGCCACTGCTTCAGGTCAACCAGCTCAAGCAGCTCGTCAATGGAGCGCTCCCGTTCGCCTGCGCTGATGCCATAAAGTTTGGAGTAAATGCTCAGGTTCTCCCAGACTGTGAGGTCGCCATCGCTGGTCATGGCTTGCGGAATCACGCCCATGGCGCGACGCGCTTTGTCCGCGTCTTTGCTCACGTCAAAGCCTTCAATGTAGGCCGAGCCGCTGGTGATTTCGAGTAGCGTAGTCATCATGCGGATCAGCGTGGATTTGCCGGCGCCGTTCGGCCCCAGCAGCCCAAAGATTTCTCCCTCCGCTACTGCAAAAGAGACACCATCCACCGCGGTGAAGTTTCCATAGCGCTTCACAATGTCAACAACCTGGATGGCGCTGATGTCCGGCATCAGGATCCTCCCAGCTTTGCCTTCGGCACCAGAACTTCAGCCGTCATGCCGGGAACCAGCGTCTTCTTGCTGTTGTCCACTTCAAGTTTCAGGGCGATGGTTTTGATGTCGCGTTTGCGCCGGTTCACATCGCGTTGCGTGGCAAAGTCGGCTTCCGGCGCTTTGAAAATGACCTTCCCCGGAACAATTTCGCCGGAAGGAAGTCGCACATTGAGCTGATCATTGAGGGCGATGTGGTCAGCCTGCGTCTCCGGAATTGCGGCGCGCACCCACGTATCACTCAGGTCCGTAATGATGACGATGGGAGTGCCAACGTTCACCACTTCGCCTTCACGCGCTGCTCTCACCGTTACGATGCCACTTACCGGCGCGGCAATCTTTGTGTATCCAAGCCGCGCCTCTGCTGCTTCCAATTGGGCCTGTGCGTTCAATTCCTGTGACCGTGTGGCTGCCACTGTGCTCTGTGCCGCGTGCGCCTGATGCGTGCGAGCCTGCGCCGTTTCCAGATCGGCTTTCGTGGCGTTTACCTGATCCTCGGCCGCGCGGACAAAAGCCTGCTGCGCCTTTAACTGCGCTTGTGCCTGGTCTGCCTGCTGTTGTGAAGCTACGCCCTGCTGGGCCAGGGCAACAGAGCGCTTCGTGTCAGACTCAATCCTCTGTAGGTCTGCTTGTGCCTGTGCCAGCGTAGCTTCGGCGGCTCGCAGCCGTGCTTGAGCATTGATTACACCGCTGGAAGTCTCGCCCGCAGTCTGCTCCTCAGTGGCGCGAGTCTGTGAGACCTGGTGCCGAAGGCTGGCCAGCAGCGCTTCCGCAGCCTGCCGGTCTGCGGTAAGCTCCTGTGAATCGAGCACCGCCACAGTTTGTCCCGCTTTTACTTCAGTGCCTTCATCCACGGCCAACCGCTCAATGCGGCCCATGATCTTCGGACTCACAACCACCTGATTGGCGTCCACGGTACCAATGAGCACCATGTCTGAGCTGCGGTCGATAGAGAAAAAGTAATAGACTGCCGCAATCACCAGCAGCAAACCAAGGAATGCGAAAAATCTGTTCCGCGGGTTCAAAGCTCAAGCTCCCTTTGTTTTTCCAGGCGCGAACACCGCCGCGGCCACAAAGTCCTGCACCGCTGCGCGGCGAGCGGCAATTCGTTCCGCAGAAGCCGGATCACCCGGCGACATGACCTGCTGTGCGGGAAGGCTGATGAAATAAAAAACGATGGTGCCCAGGATAGATGTGAGCGTCTGCTGGGGATCAACCTGGCGAAACTCGCCGCTCTCCACGCCTTGCCTGATCAGAGCTGTCAGCTTGCTGTAGATCGGCTTTCCGTAGCGCTCCAGGATGCGGCTCGCCACAGGAGAAAGCGTCTTTCCCGTCGTGCGCATGAATTCGCGCTGCACCAGCCTCGGATAAACCGGCGAGCTGGCGATATAGTCAAAATGAGCTTCCACGTACTTGAGCAGCTTCTGCCGCGGCGCCAGTGACGCGTGTTCCAGCACCGTCATGACCCTCTCATTCAGCCCTGAAAACACCTGCTCCAGGGCCGCCGCGTACAGGCCTTCTTTGTCCTTGAAGTAGTAATAGAGCAGCGCCTTGTTCACGCCGGCCCGGCGCGCAATTTCGTCCGTCCGCGCACCGGTAACACCTTCATGGGAAAACTCTTCCAGCGCCGATTTCAGGATGGCCGCCCGCGTCTTTTCCGGCTCACCTCGTGAACCAGGACGTCCCGCTTTCGTCAGTGCAGTCATTTAATTAACCAGTTAGTTAGATTATCGGCCCGGCTGCTCCCGGGCGCAAGTGATTTAATTTCAGCTCTGCAAGTTCTTCTGGTCCAGTGCTTTTGGAGGAAACCCGAAGTGCAGATGCCCGTTCGCCTTATAACGGCCGGGAGCAATGGCGCGCCAACGTACTCGTGTGGAGCAGCTATCCTGTTTTGCTAAAATGAGTGGTTTGTCCTTCATCGTCTCGTCATACTTAGGAACCTGAATGCCTGAAACCATGCTTGCCGTAGTAAAACCGGAGGCTGCGCCGGGAGCGGACGTGCGTCAGATGCCCCGCCCGGAAATTGGCCCGGATGATGTCCTGGTCA
>DASUBD010000465.1:0-3721 GCA_035763445.1 Candidatus Angelobacter sp. | reverse complement strand
CTTACGTATAGAATGAAAGTCATTCATACACCGAGTACATGCTGATGCTCCCAAACCTGCTTTTCTGGTTCTCGGTCGTCATCCTGACGCTGCTCACAGCGGTATTTCTGTTACGAGGGATCTGGCGTGAGCTGCCGCTGTTCTTTCTGTACATTGCTTCTGCTTCGCCTCTTGGAATTCTTCGTTTTCTTGTATATCACTCAAATCAAAACACGTATTTTTATGTGTATTGGATTTCCGAGCTTGCCGAAGCGGTAATTTTCTCCCTCGCTCTCTACGAGGTCTTCGTCCGCCGTCTTTTCCCTCGCTTTCATAAAGTCCGGTTTTATCGCGCCCTATTTCCCGCAGCTGCGGCTGCAATCCTGCTTCTGACCATCGTTGCGGCCCTGCAGTCATCAGACCGGAAGGCCGCGTTCCAAGTGGCTTCCAGTGCATTTGATTTTGTGCGCACTGCTTTTCTGGTGTTCTTCATGTTCCTCATGTTGATGATGGGACGGCAGTGGAGAAGATACGATCTTGGAATCACCCTCGGCTTCGGCATTCAGGCTGCCGCTGCGCTGGCGAATGCCGCTGTGCGAAGCCGCCTGGGTCATCGGTCCGCATTTTTTGACAGCGCGGAAATCGTCACCTTCGAAATTGCTTGTGTGATCTGGCTGGTTACATTCTTGAAGCCGGAAACGTCTGATCGGCTTCAGCCTGCGGAACCGCTGGATGCCTCGGTTCTTCCTGAGGCGCGAAAGTGGGAATCAGTGCTCAAAGACTGGCTCACACCCGGCAAGAAGTTGTTTTAAGGAAAAATTCAGCGGGACGCAGAAAGTCCAATAAGAGATTGTCTACAAGCTCTGGATAAGAGCTTCATGCTGCGCGGAAAACTTGAGGCAAGTGAGATTGCCGGCTTTGTCCTTGAGCTGCTCATACGCCGGGATCAGGCTTCCGGACATCATATTTTGCAGTTCGGCGAGTTTCACCGCTGTGAGCAGTTCCAATGACGTGATATGGAATGCGCGGCTCGCGCGCAAAGCGATCAAACCAATAAAGGTGTACAGCCGCACATGAACGCCCGCATCAATCATCTGCTGCGCCAGATCACTGATGAGCGGATTGGAGCTGTGCAGCTGGCTATAGCCAAGCCGCTGCAGCAGCGCGGCGTTGTGGGTCATCCGGTTCAGGTAGCAGATGGCCAGTTCCGTGCGCCTGCGTTGCAGCCGCAGAAGCTGTTCCCGCGAAAGATGCTGGCTGGATTGCCCGGCCGGGGAAATCAAGTGGGCAAATGCCTCTACGTCGACAGGTACCAGGGAAGAAATCAACTCGTCCATGGACACCGGACGGGATTGTCTATTGCGCACGCTAGCAATGGCTGCGTAGAGGAACAGCAGCACCATCGCTGCTGAAAGGCCTATCCAAAGCGCAAATAGAGTATCTGACATGGTCACCTGACTCGCCTGATGAATTTAACCCCGCTCCTAGACATGGTCAACGACAATTAGTGTCAGTTTCCTGCCTTTCGTAACCACCTTGGAGAAAATTAATTTAGAGCAGGCGGGCCGGCCAGAGCCGGCCCTTGTAAATCATCGAGATGCAGACGTTTCCGGGGCGTTTTGCTTGGTCAAAATAATGGCCGGAACGGCTTGTTTTTTGACGACATCATCGTATGCAGGCACGTCCGTGGCCAATATCTGCTTCCATTTCGCCAACTCGTCATCCAACTGCTTTCTGAGCATATTAAAGACGTCATAGGAAGCCTGCGTAGGAGCGGAATCCGCGCTGCCTACCACTCCGCCTAGCGCGACCAGATAGTTGTTCAGACGGATGGGGTAGTTCAACACATCCTGATTGCTCTTTGCCTTGGTCTGGATGAGCACTTCTTCCACAGTGGTCATCTTTTTATCCAGCTGTTTGCCTGCCTCAGCTACGGCGGTGGCTTGCGGCTGGCCTTCCAGTCGTTTGTTCAAAGCATTGATCTGCGCTCTGATGTCGCGAATCTGGTTAATGGTGTTATGCGCCTGGGTGACGCTGTCACGAATCTTCATCAGGAGATCAAACTGCTTCGCCAGGTCCTGCTGCGTAATTTTCAAACGCGGATCAGGCTGGATCTGCAGCGGCGCAGTGTAGCTCTTGCCCTGAACGGTGAGCCGTACCTGATACATTCCCGGCAGAGCTACAGGACCATCCGTGCTGCCGCCCCACAGCGGAGAGTGCGGCACGCGAGATGCGCCTTCATAGCGCAGGTCCCAGACAAAGCGGTTCAAGCCTGCTTCAGCGGGAAGCTTCTGCGCCGGACGAGGGCCAAAATCTTCCTCCTCGCCACCACCCGCTTCACCTTGCTGCTTGGGCGGATACTTGCGAATGATATCGCCTTTCTGGTCGAGAATCTCCAGCGTGATGGGTGGCGCTTTCTCTTGAGGCTTGGCTTCAGCGGCTGCTTCTTCTGATTTCGGCGGCACAGCCGCGCCTGAAGGCTGCTTCTCTCCCGGTTCTTTGCCTGTAGGTTCGGCCTTCTGTCCTTGAGCTGACTTTTCTTCAGCAGCTTTGGCGGCTGCGGCCTCAGGCTTTTTCCCTTTGGCCGGTTCGAGCGAGGTCTTGAGCGAGTAGTAGATCACGGCGCCGCTCGGCGGGTTCTGTCCAGTGAAGGGGCCGCCGAAAAAGCCTCCGAAGAAGCGGGTGTGGTTCGCCGGACTTGGCTGATAGAGATGAACGTCCGCATTTGCATTCTCTGGGTTGTACTGCCGCAGGGGCGCCAGATCATCCAGCACCCAGAAAGAGCGGCCATGCGTGGCCGCCGCAAGATCGTTGTCATGCACGATCAGGTCCCAGATGGGCACAGGAGGAAGATTGGTTTGCATCGGCTCCCATTTGGCTCCGTCATCGAATGAGACATACACGCCTTTTTCTGTGCCGGCGTAGAGCAGGCCTTTGCGTTTGGGATCTTCGCGCACGGCGTGCACGTAATTGCCCGCGGGGATGCCGCTGGTGAGCGTGCTCCAGGTTTTGCCAAAATCCGTAGTCTTGAAAATGTAGGGAGCAAAATCATCCAGCCGGTGCCGCTCCACGGCAACGTACGCCGTGCCTGCGTCAAACGGCGATGCTTCAATCATGCTCACCGTGCCCCATTCCGGCATGGCTTTGGGCGTGACGTTCTGCCAGTTCTTGCCCGCATCGGTGGTGATGTGGATCAGCCCATCATCCGAGCCGGCCCAGATCAGGTCCTTCTGCTTCGGCGACTCGGTGACAGAAAAGATGGTGTCGTACACTTCCACGCCGGTATTGTCCTTGGTGATGGGTCCGCCGGCGGCTACCTGCTTGGTCTTGTCATTGCGTGTCAGATCCGGGCTGATGATCTGCCAGTGCATGCCTTCGTCCATGGTGCGGAAGAGCACCTGGGCAGCGAAATAGAGCGTATGCGGATCATGCAGCGAGAAGACGATGGGCTCGGTCCACTGGAAGCGATATTTCTGGTCCGCCGCTGCTGCGCCAATGGGATTGATGGGCCAGGGAGTAATGTTCTGCTCTTCGCCGGTGTGGTGATCATAGCGCGTGATGTCGCCGCCGTATGATCCGGCATAAACAATCAGAGGATCGTGGGGATCAGGCGCGATGTATCCGCTTTCACCGCCGCCCACGGGATACCATTGCGAGCGATTGATTCCACCACCGGCCGCCGTGGCGATTCCCACGGTGCTGTTGTCCTGCTGCGCTCCGTAGATCCAGTAGGGGAAGCGAT
>DASUBD010000464.1:0-3890 GCA_035763445.1 Candidatus Angelobacter sp. | reverse complement strand
AAACACGCAGCTCAACGGGCGATGGCAGGTGCTGCGGGACGAAGAGGTGTTGCAACCGGAAATCCACACCGAGATTGAAGAGCGCGGCGGAGTTGATGCCATTCCGCTGAACGAGGATTTTGTGCTGGCGCGCGACGGGCGCGTGATGTACAAGACGCAGTTGCAATGGGCGCTGGAACGGGAGCTGCGCGACAAGCTGGGTGTGCCGGAGTCTTGGGAGACGGACACGAAAAAGATTTTGTGGCACAAAGAGCAGTTGGCGCGGCTGGAAAAGGCGGATGCGGCGCCGAGGTGCGAGCACATCTATTCCGATGGAACGAGGTGCCAGGCGCCGAAGCTGAAGACAGGGCACTGGTGCTACGCGCATGAGCGGATGAAGAGTGTCCGACCAAAAAAGCTGAACCTGCTGCCCACGGAAGATGCCAACTCAATCATGTTGAATCTGGGCGACATTGCGCGAGCGCTGATTCAGGACGAGATCTCAGAGAAAAAGGCGGGGCTGCTGATGTACAACCAGCAACTGGGATTGATAGCGCTGAGCCGTGTGACGTTCAAGGAGACGGATGGGCGACTAATGGTGAGAGAAGCGCCGGAGGATTTACCGCAGAGAACGCAGAGAAACAGCTCTCTTGTAATTGATGGTGATAGCGGCGATGGTGGCGCACCCCCGATGAGCGTGAATCCAATGGCGGTTTGGCCGGTTTCGGTTGGCGGAGAGGCGTCACCCGTAGCAGCTGAAGAACGAGCACAGTCAAGAGCGCCTCAGCCCCGTGACGCACCAAACCGGCACGTCGCGGGAATCCCTGTGCCTGTGCCACACGAACAGAATGTTAATTCCGGGCTTTCGCCCCATCGCACGAAAAGCGCGTGCTATGAGGACCCCGGCGTTCCACCCCATCGCACGGAAAGCGTGTGCGATGAGGACCCCGGCGTTCCACCCCATCGCACGAAAAGCGCGTGCGATGAGGACCCCGGGGTTGAATTGGCTAAGTCCAATAGATTCGGGGTTGAAGTAGGAGGGGAGGGGCGTCATCGCCGACATCGTCATGATCGGGAAATCCAAAAGCTTTCGGCGCGAGGCGCCACTTTTTATGGGGGAGTGGCGAGATTGGGTGGAGTAAAGAGAATGGGCTACTGGCCAGCATCTTGTGATCTGCCGAGCATGTTCTTAACCAGGGCGACCAGGTCTTCAGGGTTTCCTTTGCGCAGGAACGAATCGACGAACGGCTTCATCTCCACGGGCATCTCCTGCATGCTGGAGACCAGGACAATGGGGATCCTGCGAAACTTTTCCCGCAGCAGCTGGGCGACCTGCTGCGAGTTGAGGACACTGTTGAGGCGGTAGTCGAGCAGAATGAGATCAGGCGGATCGTGATCCGGCAGGCTGAGGGATTGAGATCCGACCACGACGGTGATGGGGCGGAATCCGGCCTCTTTGAGAATGAGCGACTGCATGGTGAGATGCTGGCGCTCATCGTCGATGATAAGAATAGTCGGCTGTTTGGCCGTTGCCATGTATGAGAATGGTTCGAATTCAAAATACTTGCAAGCCCGGGGGTGGCTTTTAACGTTATCGTTCTTCAGGGTGGCCGTCAAGCATCGTGACACGAGCGATTTCACGCGTCGCGGAAAGTACGAATAAGAAGATGCAAACAGCTATATTGAGACAACTCTGAAGCAGGAACTCGCATCCCAATTACGCCTTGGCATCCGCTTTTGGTTCCTTGCCTTCGGTACTATCGGTCCCCTGTATAAAAAACGCCGGGAACTGGAGATTGTTTCCAGGTCCCTGGAAATCCAAAAGGAGCGCTCCTGGAAATGCCGCAAAGTTATGGCCGGCCTTTGCCGCGGTTCTTCGTGACGCTCTGGCTTGTGCTTGCTTTGGCCACAGGCTCTGCTCTGGCCGTAAACACTCAAGGAGCGGGCGTGCAGGGGCCATCTGCTTCTGACCAGCAGGAAAATCCTCTTAAAAGCCTTTCTCTGGAACAACTGGGCAAAGTGGAAGTTACCACTGTAAGCAAAGAACCGGAGCAGGTGTGGAAGACGCCTGCGGCCATCTACGTGATCACCCAGGATGATATCCGGCGCTCCGGAGCCACCAATATTCCTGAAGCTCTTCGTCTGGCGCCGGGAGTGGAAGTGGCGCGGATTGACGGAAACAAATGGTCCATTGGAATTCGAGGCTTCGGCAGCAGGCTGGCGCGGTCTGTACTGGTACTGATCGATGGCCGCACGGTCTACACCACGCTCTTTGCCGGCACCTATTGGGAAGTGCAGGACACCATGATGGAGGACATTGACCGCATAGAAGTGATTCGCGGGCCGGGTGGAACCATCTGGGGACCGAATGCGGTGAACGGCGTCATCAACATCATTACGAAGAACAGCAAGGACACACATGGTGCGCTGGCATCCGCCGGCGGCGGCAATGTGGAACAGGGCTTTTACAATTTGCGCAGCGGCTCCGGAAACGAGGAAGGCCTGAATTACCGCGTGTATACCAAGGGGTTCACTCGCGGGCCGGAGTTTCACGCGGACGAACGAAACTTTGACGACTGGCGCGGAGCACAGGCGGGCTTTCGCATTGACTGGGAAAACCAGGCCGAGACATCTTTCCGGCTGGAAGGTGATCTCTATGATGAGCGCGCAGGTGAGAGCGTGGTAGCCACAAATTACACTGCGCCTTTTTCCCAGACCATTGATGCCAATGCGCGGCTTTCCGGCGGGAACGTTACGGGTCACTGGCACAAACAGCTATCTGAGCGCGGCGATATTCAAGTGCAGGCGTACTACGACCGGACCAACCGTCGCGAACCAAACTTTGGCGACATAAGGAATACATTTGACGCGGACTTTCTGCAGCGTCAGCTGCTGCCGGCCAGGCAGCGCCTTTCCTGGGGCGGCGGACTGCGCTTCAGTCACGGTGAAGAACTTGAAGTGGTCACCGGGCTCACGTTTGATCCGCCGCAGCTAACGGACCGCCTTATCACCGGTTTTGTGCAGGATGAGATATCTCTGGTTCCTGACCGGCTCTCATTGATTGGTGGCAGCAAGTTTCTGAACACCAACTTTACCGGCTTTGAAGCTGAGCCCAGCGTGCGCCTGCTGTTTACACCCAGCAAGACAGAAACAGCATGGGCCGCTTTTACTCGTGCTGTGCGAACGCCCGCGGACGTGGAGCGCAACTTCTTCCTGAGCGGCTTCATCGGGACCGGGCCGGGCGGACTGCCGTTTTTTGCCAGGTTCAACGCCAACAGGAACTTCCAACCGGAAAAACTGAAGGGTTATGAGGCTGGTTATCGCCGGCTGCTGGGGCGTGATCTGTACGTGGACGTGGCGGGTTACTTCAACCAGTACAACAACCTTTTCAGCCAGGAAATTACTGGTCCTCCGTTTCTGGAAAACACTCCGCCGCCGCTCGAGGACAACATTGTTGCGCCCACGCATCTTCTGCTGCCGGCGCAGTTTGGCAATGGATTGCAGGGCACAACCGCTGGAGTGGAAGTGGCGCCGGAGTGGAAGCCGGTGCCGTACTGGCGTCTGCGCGGATCGTATTCTTTTCTGGCCATGCACATCAAACCCAACCCGGGCTCGCTCGACATTGGTACCGCTCATCCCACTGAAACATCCAGCCCGGAACACCAGGTGTATGCGCAATCAAGCTTTGATCTTTCCAAAGCTATCAGCCTGGACCTGATCTACCGCTACGTCAGCGCGCTGCCCGCGCAAGGCGTAAAGCCGTATTCAACCGCCGATGCTACATGGTCGTGGGCTCTCAGTGATCATTATCGGTTGACGGTTGTGGGGCAGAACCTGCTGCGACCGCATCATGCGGAGGCCGGCGGCGACCCCAACGGTATCGTCGAAATAAGAAGGGGAGTTTACGGCAA
>DASUBD010000463.1:0-4140 GCA_035763445.1 Candidatus Angelobacter sp. | reverse complement strand
AGGAGACGAAAGATCCCGATTGCGCCTGCAAGGTAAGCGACCATGGAAACAATGGACCCGCCCACTCCGGTCTGCCAAAGACGGTCGTTGATGACAAAGGGAATATCGAGCAGATGCGGAAGAGGCAGCCACACGGTACCGAGTTGAAAAATGCCAGGAGTGCGTGAATCAAAGACCCGCCTGGCGATATTGATGTGGGCTACTGCGTCGCCATACAAGAGGATCGCGTTGTGCCTGTAATAAAAAATGAGTGCTGCCACTGAAACCGCAATCGCCGCCGCGGTTAGAAGAATGTAATGGCGCGTGTCATCGTATTGCGCCTCGTTACTGTTGGAGTATTCCTGGAGCATCTGCCACGGAATTGTACATGGCGCGGCCAGCCGCGCTGACAGTGGTAGATACACGGAAGAGAAATTAAGGAATAGGGACGCGCCGCGGCGCGTCCTTATCTACTGTTCAGTCAAGGTGGGTTAGTTCACGAAAGACCTTGTATCGCTCATCAACCTCTTCTCGAGTCAGCTTCTGTAGACGTTCGGTGCCGAACGCCTCCACGGCAAACGATCCCATCACGCCGCCGTAGAACATCGCGCGTTTGAAAACATCGCGCGTGAGCTTTTCCTGCGAGGCGATGTAGCCCATGAATCCTCCGGCAAAGCTGTCGCCGGCGCCGGTGGGATCGGTTACAGCTTCAATCGGCAGCGTGGGAGCACGGAACGGATGATGGCCAATTCCGAATGCGCCGTTCCTGAAAAAGACGGTCGCTCCGTACTCGCCGTGCTTGATCACAAGGGCCTCCGGACCCATCGTCAGGATCTTCTGGGCCGCGCGCGCCAGACTGGGATCGCCGGCCAGCATCCTGGCTTCAGTATCGTTGATCAGCAGCGCGTGTACCTGTTTGAGCATTTCATTCAGGTTGTCACGATGGCCGTTAATCCAGTAGTTCATGGTGTCGCCGCCTACGAATTTGGCGTGCTGCATCTGCTTGCGCACCCTGACCTGCAGGACGGGATCAATATTGGCGAGGAAAACGTAGTGGCTGTCTCTGAATTTGTCCGGGATCTGGGGATTGAAGTTGCCGAAAACGCCAAGCTGCGTATCCAGCGTTTTGGCTTCATTCACGTTCTCGCCGTACTCGCCTGACCAGAAGAAGCTCTGGCCTTGCTCCCGCGCAATGCCGCTGATATCGATGTTGTGATCATGAAAGACCTTTTCTTCTCGCGAGGAAAAGTCTTCACCCACCACCGCAACCACGCGTACCCGGGTGAAGAAGCTTGCAGCAAGAGAGAAATAGGTTGCGGCGCCGCCGAGGATCTTATCGGTTTTGCCGTAGGGAGTTTTGATGGCGTCAAAAGCGACGGAACCCACAACGAGCAGTGACACTAGGCTTTTGCCTCCTGGCCTTTTTTCAGATATTTGTCCAGCAGCAGGCTGAGTTTCTGCCGCGTGCCGGCGGGAATCTTTTCCGGATCAGTCAGGATGGCGTACTGCAGTGCTGACCCGCATTTGCATTTGCGTTCTTTCGGCATCAGAGCTATGGCCTGTTTCACGACGCGCGCGGCATTGTCAGCATTCGTATGAAGAACCTTGATGATCTGGTCAACCGTGACTGAATCGTGGTCCGGGTGCCAGCAGTCGTAATCCGTCACCATCGCCATCGTCGCGTAACAAATCTCGGCTTCACGGGCCAGTTTAGCCTCTTGAAGATTTGTCATGCCGATTACGTCAGCGCCCCAGCTGCGGTAGAGGTTGGACTCCGCTTTGGTGGAGAACTGGGGGCCCTCCATACAGACATACGTACCGCCGGGTTTGCCCACAATGCCACTGTCCTTACAGGATTGGCTGATAGCTCCCGAGACTTCAGGGCACACCGGATCGCCGAAGGCCACATGGGCAACGATCCCATGGCCGAAGAACGTTGCTGTCCGGTTGAAAGTACGGTCGATGAACTGGTCGGGGATTATGAACTCAGTAGGCTTGTGTTCTTCCTTCAGAGAACCTACGGCGGAGACGGAAACGATACGCTCGACTCCCAGATCCTTCATCGCATAGATGTTGGCGCGAAAGTTTAATTCGCTGGGCAGGATGCGGTGACCGCGTCCATGACGCGCCAGAAACGCCACTTTTCGGCCTTCAAGCATGCCCAGAACGAACGCGTCGGATGGCTCGCCAAAGGGGGTTTGGACCTTGACTTCGCGCAGATCGCTCAGGCCGGGCATGGCATACAGTCCACTCCCGCCGATAATGCCAATTTCAGCTTGTTGCAAGAGAAGCTCCTGATGGGCTAGTTAACAAGTGATTATAACAACCGGCTTTCATTGGCTGAGCCGCGCAGCGCGAAAGCAAAAGGCCGGAGCTTTTGGCCCCGGCCTTATCTGGAGGAGGGATACTTCTCAGGCGCTGCGCCGTGGACGAATGCTCAGGTCGCGCACCTGGGTCAGCAGCGTGGAACGCTGCATGGAATCGAGCTTTGACAGCAGAGGCACCACTTCAGCAATGAAGTCGTCCTGCATCAGTTCGGAAATTTCATCTTCAAGGGTGCGTCCGGAACCTTTCAGCAGATCTGCCACTGAAACTTCAAGAGCTGTTGCCAGCCGTTGCAGTGAAGAGAGCGTTGGAACAGCCTTTTCATTTTCGATCTTTGATACGTAAGTCCGGGGCACCTGCATGCGTAGCGCAAGCTGCCGCTGGCTGAGTCCGGATTTTTGCCGCAGGCCGCGGATGGCCGAGGCAATCTGTAAATGAGAGTGGTTGCCCGATGGCGGCTCCATCACAGCCGGCTGTTCCGCCAGGATCGGTTCGGGCTCGTCCGCATCCAGCGAGGTTTTGCATTTTCTGCAAAGATTGTTGTTGGTCCGGAACTGGACGAGATGACAATGGTCACAACGCAAAACTTCCCGGGAATCCACCGGTGCCAGAGTTGTCGCCATGAATTCTTTTTCGGAGGGCCAGAGCAGGCTCTACTCCAAAAAACGTTACTCCTGGGAGTCCCCTTGTTCTCTGGGTACTCTCAACGGTAGTCTCTAGTAGGATTTGCGGCTTGTCAACGGAAAAATACAGGTGAAACACGTAAAACTGACCAAATTAACAGGTGAATAAAAGGAGAATAACGGTAAAAAGCCATGATTGACCGCTCTTCCGCATGGAACCTGATGTGCGAATACACCCAGTCTGAAAGTCTGCGCAAGCACATGCAGGCGGTGGAGGCCTGCATGCGCGCCTATGCTCGCAAGTACGGCGAGGACGAAGAGAAATGGGCCATCACCGGCCTGCTGCACGACTTTGACTATGAGAAATATCCCACGCCGCAAGAGCACCCGTTCGTGGGTAACAAGATTCTGGAGGAGCGGGGCTATCCGGAGGAGATCCGGCGCGCCATTCTCTCACACGCGGATTACAGCGGAGTCAAACGCGAGAGCAAAATGGAAAAAGTGCTTTATGCGTGTGACGAACTCGCGGGATTCATCACAGCCAGCGCCCTGGTCAAACCGAACAAGTCGCTGGCCGAGGTGGAAGCAAAATCCGTCCGCAAGAAAATGAAGGACAAGGCATTCGCGCGCAGCGTCAACCGTGATGACATCATCAACGGCGCTGCCGACCTTGGGATTGATCTGGATGAGCACATCGCATTCTGCATTGAAGCGATGAAAGGGATTGCCGGGGAGTTGGGGCTGGCAGGGGCTGTTCAGGCGGAAAAATGAATCAGCGCGTCGCAGTGGTCACCGCACAAGGTTCAAGCCGGCTGGGATAGTTCGCCGCCATTTTCTTCCCTCCGTTGGCCACAGGGTCGATTGCCAGTAGCCACTTCTGATCGTTTTTGGTTCCAGAAGGGAGGCTAAAGCGTATCTGGTATGCCGACAAAATTTCTTCATTCCAGAACCGATTGAGATCGTTCTGGTCGAGTTGTATGCGTTTGCTGTCATGCAACATCGCTGCGTTGCGCACACCGTATGTGTATACCGTCCCTCCACTGCGCTCGGCTAATTCAGATAACGCAGTCGCGGTTGCTGCTGCCCAGGGGAAAGCCGCTGGTGACTGATCTTTTACCCACAAGACGAAAAGCCGTACTCCTTTTCGTGATAGTTCCCGGGCCAGTTCCTTCTCCGAAATGTGCGTGCTTACGTTGTCTTCTCCATCCGTGAG
>DASUBD010000462.1:0-3746 GCA_035763445.1 Candidatus Angelobacter sp. | reverse complement strand
GGCGGAGTCGCGGCTGATTTGCTGGAGACCAGCCGGAAAGCATTCGCAGGCATGATTTTAGCTGCAGGGTTTCTGTTCCGAATCGTTCTGGGGTTATGGGCCCTTAAGAGTTGGGTTCACAATCCTTAATGAAACCCGGGCGAAAGCAGAGTTATCATAAGTAGTAGCGAGGGCGGGCAGGCAGGTGAGGACTATGTCGCGATTGGCGGTTTTTGCGGTTTTCCTGTTGTTCGTGATTCAAGCGCAAGCCCAGTTGTTCAGCCATGGTGTGCCCGCGGGCGCAACCTCGCCGGAGCCGGATGGCCGGCAGCATGGAGTTCCCTCCAGTGTGCTATCGCCCACGCCGATACCGCCGGGCGTGAATATTCCTGGCGTCAACGTTCCTGCTTTACGAAGATTCAACCCGCACGGCCCACTGCGCCACTTCGGCAGTCCGCGCGATCATCGCAAGGTATTGATTCCTGTTCCGGTGTTCTATCCGATTTACGGCTATGGCGAGCCCGGGTATCCAGCAGATCCGTTTGTTCAGGCGCCGGAGCAATCCGCAACCGATTCATCTTCTTCCAATTCCAGTTCTTCAGATGCGGCGGCCGCACAGAGCCAGGCTGACGCTTCCAGCAATGAAGACTTGCTGCGACAGGCATATTTACAGGGCGCGCGTGACGCTCTGAAAGACACCTTGCAAAAAGAACGTGATAAGGGGCGCTATGGCGACCATTACCTCGATTCTCGCGAGCAGGAGCGTGCGAGCGCTGCAAAACCCCCGCCGAGCGCCGATGAAATACCAGCGCCAGCCGCAGCCCCCGCCAAAGAAGATACTGAGCCGGCGACGGTGTTCATCTTTAAAGACGGCCACCAGATTGAAACCCGCAACTTCGCCATTATGGGAGAGACGCTCTACGATTTCTCCGGAAGCGTGCTGAAGAAAGTCCAACTGACGGATTTGGACAAGAACGCGACCATCAAGGCAAATGACGATCGCGGGATCACGGTGAAGTTGCCGTAACCCAAAACCTTGAAACACAAGAGGAACTGGGGAAGCGAGGAACTCAAGTTCTCTGCTTCTTTTCGCTTTTTGCTTACTTCTGCCGTTCCCCACGCTTGCAGCCTTCCTGTGCTATAATCAGCTGTAGTCATCCGGCACATAAGCACCTGTAAATGCAAGCATTTAGACGAAATTTTGGCGGCTTTGAGAGGTCCGTCGATAACGCTTGCAGTGTGCCTTTTTGCCCGGCCTTTTGCGATTACCGAGAGTGAGAAGAAATAGCTATGGCAGATGATCAGAATCCCCAACTTCCATTGAATCCTCCGGGCGGTGGCGACGGCGGTTTGCCACCCGGTCCCGGAGCTGCGAACGTGCAGCCCATCAACATTGAAGAGGAGATGCGCAAGTCGTATCTCGACTACTCAATGTCCGTCATCATTGGGCGCGCGCTGCCAGATGTCCGCGATGGATTGAAGCCGGTGCACCGGCGTGTGCTCTACACCATGCAGGACATGGGCCTCCACTACAACAAGAAGCACACCAAGTGCGCCAAGGTTGTGGGGCAGTGCATGGGCCAGTTCCATCCGCATGGCGATGCCGCGATTTATGACACGCTGGTGCGTATGGCGCAGAATTTTTCTTTGCGCTATCCGCTGGTGGATGGACAGGGGAATTTTGGATCAGTGGACGACGATCCGCCAGCGGCGATGCGGTACACCGAATGCCGCCTGATGCGCATTGCCGGCGCTCTGATGGAAGACATAGACAAAGACACGGTGGATTTCGTGCCCAATTATGACGAATCCACGGTTGAGCCTACAGTGTTGCCGACGCGCATTCCCAACCTGCTGGTGAATGGATCAGAAGGAATCGCCGTGGGCATGGCCACCAAGATCCCGCCCCACAACCTCACGGAAATTGTGGAAGCGGCGATCATGCTGGTGAACAATCCGGCGACCACCCTGAAAGAAGTTTTAAAAGTGGTGAAAGGGCCTGACTTCCCGACCGGGGCGTACATCTACGGTCGCAGCGGAATTGAAGCTGCATACACGAATGGCCGCGGCCGCTTCATGATGCGAGCCAAGGCTGGAATCGAAGATCTTACCCAGGGTCGCAAAGCGATTGTGGTGACGGAAATTCCCTATCAGGTCAACAAGGCAGCATTGATCAAGCGCATTGCCGCGCTGGTGAACGACAAGGTGATTGATGATATCGGCGATGTGCGCGATGAATCGTCTGATAGGGATGGCATGCGCATTGTGGTTGAACTCAAGCGGGGCGCTGAAGCCCAGATCATTCTGAATCAGCTCTACAAGCACACAGACATGCAGATGAGCTTCAGCATGATCTTCCTGGCTGTGGTGAACGGCCAGCCTAAAGAGATGGGGCTGGTGCAGGCGATCCAGTACTTCATCGATCACCGCATTGATGTGGTGCGCCGGCGTACGGTTTACCTTCTGCAAAAAGCCCGCGAGCGCGAGCACATTTTGGAAGGCTACAAGATGGCGCTCGACAACCTGGATGCGGTGATCAAGCTGATCCGCGCGTCGGGTTCGCGCGCCGAAGCGAAAGAAGCGCTGCTGGCGGCGAAGTTCAAGATCGTCGATAAGGAGATGCAGAAGCGGATCGGCGGTACGGAAGGCCGGCTCTCACCCCGACAGGCCGACGCCATACTGGACCTGCAACTCTATCGTTTGACGCGGCTGAGCACGGAAGAAATCCTGAAGGAGCTGGAAGAGATTCGGGTGAAGATCGCCGAGTACGAATCGATTCTTGCTTCCGACAAGAAGCTGCGCGGCGTGATCATAAAAGAGCTGGAAGAGGTAAAGAAAGAGTTTGGCGACGAGCGACGCACGCAGATCACTGACGAATCGACGGAGATCACGCTGGAAGATCTGATCGCGGACGAGCAGGTGATTGTGACGGTTTCGCACAGCGGGTATCTGAAGCGAACGCCGCTTTCAACGTATCGTCAGCAGAGGCGCGGGGGCACGGGTCGTACTGGCATGAAGACGCGCGAAGAGGATTTTGTCGAATACCTGTTCGCGGCTTCGACCCATTCCTACTTGCTGATCTTCACCAACACCGGGCGTGTGTACTGGCTGAAAGTGTATGAAGTTCCGGATGTGGGCGCAGCGGGAAAGGGCAAGCACATAGGAAACCTGGTGTCTCTGCAGCCGGGCGAAACGGTGAGAACGCTGCTGGAAGTCCGAGACCTGGAAGATGAAAACAACTTTGTCTTCTTCGCAACGAAGAACGGCACGGTGAAGAAGACGCCAGTGAAAGACTTCTCCAACGTGATGTCGCGCGGCATTATTGCCATTGGGATCGAGAAAGATGATGAACTGGTAGCGGCGCGGCTGACGGACGGCAATCAGGTCGTGTTCCTCGGCTCGCATGAAGGCTTGGCGATCCGCTTTGACGAAGAGAACGTCAGGCCCATGGGACGTCCTGCGTACGGTGTCCGCGGCATGGATCTGGCCAAGGGCGACTACGTTGTGGGCATGGCCGTTACGCCGAAGGACGGTAAGAAGAAGACCAACGGCAAAGGTACGGAGGAAGAGAACGTGCCGACGTTGATTCTGAGCGTGACCGAAGGCGGCTACGGAAAACGCACTCCGGTGGACGAATACCGGCTGCAATCACGCGGCGGCAAGGGCGTGATCAACGTGAAGACCACGGCGCGCAACGGCAAAGTGGTGGCGATCATGCTGGTGGATGAATCTTCTGAGTGCATGCTGATCAGCCAGTTCGGCAAGAT
>DASUBD010000461.1:0-9125 GCA_035763445.1 Candidatus Angelobacter sp. | reverse complement strand
GAATGCTCTTCCTTCAACTCATACGGATGACCAGATCGTGGGGCTCGCCGGCATGGGTGGACAGGGTGTGCTCGCCGTGCCTGTGGTTTACAACGGATGGGTGCAGAACCTGCCCCAGAACTTCAAAGCCAAGTTGACGCCTGCACAGCGCAACCCGTTCCCGGAAACAAAGTAAGCCAAAACCACACCCAAAGACAAAAGGCTGGTCGAATGTGACCAGCCTTTTCTAATTCTTAGCGTTGGGAACCTATGCTTAACGTGCCGCCGCCTTTTGCGGAGTTGCCGGATGGCTGACCGCGGCTTCCACCTGAACATGTACAGTGCATTCAGGGTCTCCTTTCAGCATGCAGCGCGATTCCACAATGCTGACGGTTTTGTTGTAATGCTTTGCGGCCCCTTTCACAATTCCTTTCAGCAGTGCGCACATCTTGCGCTTTGAATCATAAGAGATGGTCACGCGGTCATCAGCAAGGCGGCGGACCATCAATTGTGGCGGAGCCACTCCGGGATGGAAGCGTACGATTTTGTGAATAGTGTCTTCTGTGTTGCAGAGAAAATCCACCAGGGTCCACTCCGGCTTAATCAGGAATGAATACTGGCGGATGAGGTCTGGCGCAATGAAATCGCCGAAGTCTTCAAGAATGGTCTGTGCATCCACGCCCGTCATCTGGCATGCCGTGGTCACCAGCGAGAGAAGATCATTATCCGGATAAACAGATGCCGCCAGATACAGATTTCCCTTTAGCCCGGCTTTTTCCTGCAGAGTGTCCCAGGTTTTGGAATCAAACTTTGTCTCTACGTACTTTTTGAGCTCTGAAAATATCAAGCCATGCATGGAGCTTTCCCTCATTCCGCGCTGTCGCAATTCAGAATTTTTCGAGTGTGCGAACCATGATATGGGGATTTGTTCCTGCTTCCATCGATAGCGCTCGGATGTTCGGAATCCAGAAATGCTGGTTACTGTTGGCCAATGACCTGCAACTGAGGCTGCGGGAAGACAACAGGTGCTGCCGTCTCCACATCTGTCGATTTTGGAGGACGCGATGGAAAAGAACAGGGAAGAGCAGGGACAAGATCAAGTAAACCGTAAGCCGGCCAAGGACGACGCTGAATCCCGACTCAACGACCAGAATCCAGGCCAGCTCCAGAAAGAAAACCAGAACCAGCAAAAGGACGATCCATTGGCGGCTTAGGTGAAGAGTTCCTCAAGTGTTTGCGATTGCTCCGGGGCACCATCATTCGACCGTGATGTAGATCGTCTGCTTGAAGATCACTCCCGCGTTGTCCTTAGCCTGGACGGTTAAACGATGAGCTCCGCTAGCCATGGCAACTAAGGTGTCCAAAGAACCTCCAGTGGTGGTGAACACAGCCTTGCCGTCGACATAAATCTGGTTAAACGATACTGTGACGGAATCCTGCGTAGCCGCCTGGACGTGCACGGGCGAGCTCACAGCCGCTCCATTCAACTGCGAACAGATAGTCACTGAAGGAGACGCAGATCCAGGACTACAGGCGCCAGGTGTTGGTGAGGGCGTTGGAGTTGGCGTCGGGCTGGGTGCCGCGCCTACGTTTATTGAGATTGTCTGTTTGAAGATGGTGCCTGCGCTGTCCTTTGCCTGAACAGTGAGCTTGTGTGTTCCAGTCGAGGCTGCAATCGAGGTGTTCAGAGATCCTCCGCTCACGGTGAAGACGGCTTTTCCGTCGAGATAAATCTGAACAAGACAAACTTCGTGACCGTCGGAATCGTATGATTGCAGACAAACATCAACACACAATTGAGTGATGAACGTGCAGACACCACGAGGAGAGAAATGATGAAGGCAGGTTTTATTGGGCTGGGCGCTATGGGATCAGGCATGGCCCGCAATCTTATTATGCAGGGCCATACTCTCACGGTTTATAACCGCACTCGCAGTCGTGCTGAAGCTTTGCGCTCAGAGGGAGCCAGGGTGGCAGAAACCGCCGGACAGACAGCCGTCGACGCAGAAGCCGTCTTCACCATGGTGGCTGATGATCATGCACTGGAGCAGGTAGTCTTTGGCCCCGGGAACCTGCTTGAGTCATTGCCTTCGGGAGCCATTCACATCAGCGCCAGCACCATCAGCGTACAACTCTCGCGTCGTTTATCTGAGGCGCACCGCGAAAAAGGCCAGCATTATGTTGCAGCGCCGGTCTTCGGCCGCCCTGAAGCTGCTGCCTCTGCAAAGCTTTTTGTGGTGGCAGCTGGGCCGCAGTCCTTGATTGAACGCTGCCAGCTCTTGTTTGACGCCGTAGGACAAAAGACGTTTGTTGCCGGCCCGGAACCCTCGATGGCAAATGTGGTGAAGCTGGCAGGAAATTTCCTGATCACCACTGTGATTGAAGGCCTGGCGGAGTCGTTTGCTTTGGCGCGCAAGTCAAAGGTCGACCCTGGACAGATGCTTGAGATTCTGACCGGGTCACTCTTTCCCGCGCCACTCTATAAGAACTATGGAGCTATGGTAGCGCATGAAAAATTTGAACCCGTCGGCTTCAAAATGCGGCTGGGCGCAAAAGACAACCGGCTGGTGCTCTCGGCTGCGGAAGAGGTCGGCGTCCCCATGCCCATGGCAAGCCTGGTGCGAGATCATTTCCTTGCAGCCATCGCCCAGGGAATGTCAGATGACGACTGGGCTGCGGTGGCGAGAGTCGTATACAAGAATGCCGGACTGTAGCCGACTCTTCAATCCTCATCGAAGTACCCCCCTCGAAGTATCCCTTGAATCACTGATCTTGGAGTGTGTTAAAGGCACTCTCTGTTGGTTTGTCTTTTGATCTGGCGAGTGATCTGGTGAGGTGGCGACGCTTGCCGACAGACAATACAATGCCGCGGGTCAGCGAGTACCATGCTCCGGATCAGCGAGTGCAATGTCGCGGGCCAGCGAGTACCATGCCGCGGATCAGCGAGTGCAATGTCGCGGACCAGAGAGTGCAGTGCTGTGGATCAGAGAGTGCAGTGCTGCGGATCATCCGGCGTTTGTATGTCTATGACCTCAATGACAACCTGCTCTGGGGCGCGCTCAGCGAGCGCAGTGCTGCGGATGAGAGTGAGCCAAGCGTCGAAATCCCAATGCTATGGGCATCTTGGCCCTCCCCGAAGACGAAGAGATGATGGCAGGATCCCACTCGATTTTCAGTTCCTCCGTAGACCGAAGGCCCGCCTTTGGTTACGAGGCTTTTTGAACACTTCAGAACGATTGCGCGCTTGGCATCGTAAGCTGCCATTTCCTGTATATTGCTGGCTTTCACGGTAACCGGGAAATTTTAATTCCATTAGTCGGCAAATTAACCGTTCGCAAACTGAACATTCACCACGCATTTCCACCACTTCCTCTAGCTTTCTTATCTGGTTATCGGCATCCTTGATAAAATCAAAATGGAGCCCGTAGCTCAGCTGGATAGAGCATCTGCCTTCTAAGCAGAGGGTCGCAGGTTCGAGTCCTGCCGGGCTCGCGAAACTCGTCTGCTGCGCAATATCAAGCGCTTCTCTGCAGTAGCAACCATATACAAAGTATTGTTTTGGCGCTGACCCATCAGCCGGGCTCGCGTTTTAGAGATTTTTCAACGCTTAGCGGCCAGTTTCGTAGCGAGCTTGTTCCTGATCACCAACTTGGTTGCCATCCTTGTTCCGCATGTGGATTACCTGGGGCCGCAGTCTGTCCTCTGTGCGAGGAAACGTTCTGTTCGGCCCATCTTTATTCCTGCCACGATTGTGATCGGACTCTCTGCTCTTCTTGCCATGACACGCATCAGAACGAGCCACACTGGCGCGATTCCTCCAGCACTCGCGAGAGATTCGCTGGCCTTGCAAGCTCAGCATCTGCCGTAACCGAAACGCGATCGATACCTCAAGCTCTTAATAACTCCGCGCACCACGACTTTACTTGAGATCAGAAAAGCCCGCCACGCATTTCCGCAGCTCTTAGCGTGATCCAAAACTGTCTGTCATCGGAGGAGCATTCATGCCACACACATTCCGCAATAGCAACATAATCAACACTGTCATATGTGCTGGTCCGGGATGTCACAAAACCAGAATCGGCTCTGATCCCTGGTTTGTCGCGGTGATCGTACGTAATGTGTTTACCTGCCGGCGATATACGCCTTCGCGTCCGCTCGGCTGCCTTGAACAACCTGTTTGCGGACAAGCCTGTGCTGTTCGATTGTTTGATAGCTATCTCGCCAGCACTCATTGTTTAAGCGCCCGCACTGATGCACCTATAACCGATCGCCACTCAATAACCGCTGCCGTCATCGGGCCTGGTGTGAGAAGTACAAGTCTCACTCGTGTGCTTAATCCAGGGGAGGTCCCCCTTTGACGGCCGATGGCGGGAGAAATCGCGTCCACCAACACCCAACGCCCCGTCTACGCTCGCGTTGTCTGACTTGTTCTTGATGCTGTGAATCGCGTTAGCCCAGTCGCGGCACTGGTCCTATGCAAATGCCGCCACATCCATATGAGCCACGGCCGAACATCAAAGCGCATCGGTGTTTATCGCATGTATCAGTTCACTCGTAATTCGCCCTGCTTGCTTGGGACTCCATGTGCCACTTGCGCGCGCTACGCGGAAGAAATCCTCAGCAAGCCGCAACGCTATTACTTTCGTGGTGCGGAATACATTTGTGAGCGAGCTGTGCCTGCGCCGCCCGCGTTTTATGTAACCAGGCGGCAGGCTTTGTCTCTGCTCTTCAATCGGTTGGCGGCGCTCATTCACGGCGGCTGGGCCCTGGAACTGACATTCTCGGTCGTCACCAATATCCGCGACGCAAGCAGCAGGGCGGACGAACACGTTGTCATGGCTTATCTTGCCGGATCTTATCGTGCGCGAATCGCCATTGAACAGGCATGGAGCTCGCCGCCTCCATCCATTTCTGCCGATCTGTCGCAGCCGGTACCAATCTACCCGTTCGCATGACTTCTGCTTATTCGAAGAGGTGTATTACATCCATGGCAATGCGATCAGACAAGCCCAAGACGTCCTCCTCAGCGAGCGCGAACCGCAGCAGAAGCGCCGAAAGCCTGCCACCCGAGTCATCCTGCCCTGAAGCGGCGCAAGAAGCTCAGAACCCAACAGCAGCAACCGAAGCAGAGCAACTCGAAACTCTACCGGCTCAGGGGGATGACTCTCACAAAAGTCATCAGCCTAAACCGGAATCGCCTTCTACTGTCATTACCAGATCCACTCCGCTTTATACGTTGAGGCAGTTCGTTACCGAAGCCTGGCACATCCTCGAGCCTGCCACTGACCTCCTATGGAACTGGCACCTCGATGTCATCTGTGAGTACCTCGCTCCCATTCAAGCGCTGAAATTCAAGACTACTTTTGGCGACCACTATGAAGGCATCATCTTCAATGTGCCCCCGCGCACCATGAAGAGCCTTCTGATCTCAGTCTTTTTTCCCGCGTGGGTCTGGACCATCAAACCGGAGCGGCGGTTCATGTTCGTCTCCTACTCTGAGAAGCTCAGCACGCAGCACAGCATTTACCGGCGTGCCGTTATGGAATCAGACTGGTACCAGCAACGTTGGGGCACTGTCTTCCGCTTCTCCAAAGATCAGAACCTCAAGCACCATTATGAGAATTCATGTCGAGGCGCCATGTTCGCCACCGGCATGCAATCCACTGCCACTGGACTGGGTGGAGACATTCTCATCTTTGATGATCCGCTCAACCCGGAGCAGGCGCTGAGCGACGCGGAAAGGGAAGCGGTCAACCTCCGCTTTGATACCACCTTTCGCAGCCGCATCAACGACCCGAAAACCGGCGTCAAAATCATCGTCATGCAACGCCTGCATGAGCTTGATCTCACCGGCCATGTCCTCGGCAAAGAACGAGACCGCTGGATGCACGTATCGCTTCCGGCCATTGCCGAAAAACCAGAAGATGTCGCATTTGCCATCTCCGAGAAGCCCCATCACCGGAATCCCGGTGATCTCCTGTGGGAGGAGCGTCTGTCGCAGGCATTTCTTGATTCACAGAGGATCGGCATGGGCAGCTGGGCCTTTGCCGGCCAGTATCAGCAAAATCCGGCGCCACTCGATGGCGGGATTATCAAGCGTGCGTGGGTACGTTTCTATCGCGAGCTGCCGGCAAGCTTCGATTATCTGGTGCAGTCCTGGGATTGCACCTTCACTGGTAGTGATCGCAGTGATTATGTCGCCGGCCAGGTCTGGGGACGCTCCGGCGCAACCTATTACATGCTGCCGTACCGCATTTATGAACGGCTGGATTTCGCTCCCACGCGTGCCGCCATCAAGAGTTGTCACACGCTCTTTCCCAAAGCCAATGCCATCCTGATTGAGGACAAGGCCAACGGCCCCGCCGTAATCGATGAATTGCGGAAGGAGATTGCCGTTATCGTGCCTGTCTCACCGAGTGGTGGCAAGTTGTCGCGCGCGCAGGCTATGGCGCCCCTGTGGGAGGCTGGAAGCGTTCAATTGCCTGATCCGCAGGTTTTTAATCTGCCATGGATGGAAACCTACATTCACAATATCTGTACTTTTCCCCGGGCTGCCCATGATGACGATGTAGACGCCACCAGCCAGGCGCTCACGTATATGCGCTCGCGTGTTGCGGACGGCATCATCGAGTTTTATCGTCTCCAGGCCGAAGCACTCGGCAGAAAGTCCGGTGGCGTATTCCAACGCCTTGGGCGGACCGAGGGAAAAGAAGTTCGAGTCTAGGCACTGACCCTCGGCCACTAAGCCTTTGGCAGTCGCGCGCCACAATTCTGTTTCTAGTTGTTTTGACGTCAAAATAAATTTTCTACTATTTTGCTTTTTCTTCTTGACAGGCAGGAACGGTTGCTGTATTTAGATAATGACACGGTTGAGTGATCAACGGTGCGCTGGGGCAGCCCAGCGGATCCTTTGAGGTCCCAATGTCTGCACTCTCGCCGGGTGGTCCATCGCAGTTCGGACCTCCTCAAGGCGGCACGCACAACCCGCATTTCGCGCGTGCCTCCAGGTGACCGTTTCATCCGTGAGCAGCACGTGTATTCATGCTCTATTGGTTCACGGATTTGAAACCTGTCACCCTAAGTGTCTCCAGTTCAACCCCAAACAAAAACTGATCGAGCCGCATCAGCGTTCTTTCCGAGCTGCTTCTCTTGCAAATTTCCTGCACTGCAAGCTGCACCGCATCTTGCTAGACACTGAATGGAAAGGTATCTCCCATGCTCGTGGATCATGATCTTCATGGCCGTGTTGGTCCGCCTCGCTGCCAGGAATGTAACGCTCCGCTTGGCTTCGATGATGTTAACTTCACTTCGCACGCCGGTTCCTCGCCGGTTCTTTGTAATGACTGCCTCGCGTTGATTCTTCCTGAATAAGACTTTCTTTCTGAACTAAGGAGTTTTCTTGTGAACAATCGCCTCCGCCTCATTGCCGCTGCCTTCGTCCTTCTGGTTGCGGGAGTTCTGTTCTCTCAGACTTCAAGCCAGCTTCCTGAGCTCGACAAGAATGGCAAAGCCGTTCTCCCGCGCCCAATGCCGCACCTGGTGTACTCTCCCGCGGACCTCGCGCACAGCGCTGTTCCGCTGCCGGGGGCCATCGGTGGTGCAACGCCCAATACCAACATTATCCGCCTGGGCGCCGCCACAAAGATGACCGTCTTCACCAATTGCACCCAGAACTTTGATCTGGTGATGAACGTTTATTCTGCTGACGATCAAAGCCAGTCCACCCCAACCTTCACCCTGTACAACAGCTACACGATCGCCACGGGCATGTCAGCGGGAGCCCAAGAGGCATTTATCGCAAGTGAACTTGCTCCCACTGTCACCAGCGGCACTCTCGGCGCTCCGGTTCGCCTCCCGCAGCTTGCCGTCTCGTTTTTTGAAAAGAACGATGTCGCTACGGCCGGCGCCTGCACAGATCGGGTGATTGTTGGCTATTGAACGCGGTTTCTCCGTGCTTCGGTGTCTCCGTGATGAATCAGGCTGGTGAGAGGTGCCCATGGGCTCCATTGCCGGATACATCTTCGATCGTACAGGACTCTCTCGCTGGACCCCGACTGCTCCACCTATGCCGCCGCGAGAGACTGAGCTTCTCGTAACCGTTCTAATTGAAACCTGCGCCGCGCTGGGCGCAAAGACTGGGATGGCTTGAACATGTCTTATCCATCACAAAGCGGCCGGGCAACTCAAATTGAGCCGGGCATGATTGCCCGGCTTGGCCGCAAATTACGTAACACATTTGACGTGTGGTTTGGGCCGGACCTTCCGATGGCCGTCAGCGCTCCGCCAGGAACGCGGCCGCGCACCACGGACTATCCGGTCGCCTACAACATCAATATCCAGCCGCGAAATCTGGAAGCCATCTCATTCCAGCAGATGCGCTCTTTGGCTGATTCGTTCGATCTGGTGCGTCTCTGCATTGAAACGCGCAAAGATCAGGTCAGCCGCATGCCCTGGTCTTTCCGGACAAAATCGGCTGGTTCTACCAATCCTGCGCGCCGCAACATTGTGCCCGCGCCCTCGACACCCAGCAATCATGCCGCCATTGAAGAACTCACCCGGTTCTTCAGCTCGCCTGACGGTGAGCATACGTGGCAGCAGTGGGTCCGGCTGTTGCTGGAGGATCTTCTGGTGCTCGATGCGCCCGCCCTTGCTCCGCTTGCGAATTCTGATGGAGAGCTCTGGTCTCCGGGCAAGTCGCTCTATGCTCTGGAAGTAATTGATGGTGCAACCATCGCCCGAAAAATTGACGTCATGGGCCGAACGCCTGCACCACCGGCGGTGGCTTATCAGCAGATCATCAAAGGGCTGCCGGCGGTGGATTTCACTTCGCAGCAGTTGATCTACCGGCCGCGCAACGTGCGCTCACATAAATTTTTCGGCTTTTCGCCGGTCGAGCAGATCATTCTTACCATCAACATCGGTCTGCGCCGGCAGATGCATCTGCTCAACTACTACACGGAGGGCAATGTGCCGGAGGCCATTGCGCAGGCGCCCAGGGAGTGGTCGGCTGACCAGATCAGCGAATTTCAGGAGTGGTTTGATAGCGCGTTGGCAGGGAACTCGGCGCGCCGCCGGCGCATCACTTTTGTTCCCCAGTGCGGCGACATCCAGTTCACCCGCGATCCCATGCTCAAGGATGAGCTCGA
>DASUBD010000460.1:0-2630 GCA_035763445.1 Candidatus Angelobacter sp. | reverse complement strand
TAATGAGCGCCGACTGATGCCGCTGCATATCAACATATAACCCGAAAGACTTAAGCAGCGTCTCGACATCTTCTTTTTTGCCGCTGACCAGGGTCCACCCGTGCCCGATGTGGAATTTCTCCGCCCAGACTTTCATTTTCTGTGGAGTGTCGCGCTTTGGATCCACGCTCACGGAAACGAACATAACATCCTTCCCCATGCGGTCGCCCAGGTCTTTGGCAAGCCGGGACAACCGCTCTTCCGTCAGAGGGCAGAACGCCGTGCATGAGGTAAAGAAGCTGGTGACCACAGCAACGCGGTTCTCGATGACGTCACTGTTAAAGCGGACCTTCTCTCCGGCCTGGTTCACCACCATCACATCCGGGACTGTCAACTGAACCTTGGTGACCGGAGCATTAGAGACACTATCTTGCGCTGAGAGAGGCGCGAGCAGGCAGAGAATGGCAAGAACAATAAAAAGTGTGGGTTTCATATCCGTCGTCTGAGTCTTGCTGAAGTAGCACCATGATCCCACAGGCGACGACGGAATTGGAAGCACAAACCAGCCTAAAGGCCATTAAACTTTCCAATCTTCTCGGCGCAGAACTCTTGCGTCTGATTCAACCGCAGAAATAAGAACGAGCCGGACGCAGATTAGAAGTGTCTGCCGGCTCGCCAAAATCAACGCGTAATATACGGCTATGAACTTTACTTGATTGTCGCTGCACCGGCGTTTGCGCAGATGCCGTCATGGTCGCTGCTGTCACCGGAAACACCGATTGCTCCAATGATTTTTCCCTCTGCAACAAGCGGAACGCCGCCTTCCACAGGTACGGCGCCTTCCAAGGCCATCACGCGCAATCCTGCTCCGCCGGAGGCCAGCGCGTCCTGCAACGCCTTTGTCGGACGCTTATAAAGCGCCGCCGAACGCGCCTTGTTGATGGAAACCTGTGCGCTGCCAATCTGCGTGTTGTCCATTTTTTCGTAATAGATCAGTGTGCCATTTGGATCCACCACGGCCACAGCCATGGTCCAGTGGTTTTTCACGGCCTCAGCCAGTGCAGCGGCAGCAGCCTTCCTGGCAGCTTCAACACTGACGGGCGGACCATAAGGATTCGGCAACATTTGCGCCTCCGGTATCAGGGAAGTCAGGAACAGCAACAACGTCAGCTTGACTGCGTATCGCGCCATGGCGGCTCTCCTCTTTTTATGATTGCCTGCTGTATCTCGAGCTATGGAGAAGCTCTCTGATGCCCACACGTTCACAACCGCGCCAGCCACGCTGATGCCGATGGAGTCTAAGTGTTCGATCATTAAGCAGTCAAGTTAGTGGGACCTGTTGCCGCGAAGGGACTTCCCTTGTTAGTCGTCGTCGATCCGCAGAAATCAGAGCTGCACGTTACAATCCTTACTGCCATGGAGCCTGTCTCACACTTCTTTTATTCAGACCGATTGAAGCTGCAGTTCTGGGATTACGGACAGGAAGGCAAGCCCGCGCTGGTGCTGGTGCACGGCGGGCTTGACCACGCGCGGAGCTGGGACTGGGTGGCGCAATCACTGTGCGAGCACTACCACGTCTACGCTCTCGACCTTCGCGGCCATGGCAACAGCGCCTGGGCTCCCGGCGCCATGTACACCGTAGCTGAGCACGTTCTCGATTTATCGGCGCTACTCGATATCATCCACGAATTTCCCATCCGCCTGGTGGGACACTCTCTGGGTGGCATGATAGTGTTGCACTACTCCGGCGTTTATCCTGACCGCGTCAGCAAAGCGGTTTCCATTGAAGGCATCGGCTTCCCCGCCACACACCGCGTTCACGGTCCAGCCAGCCAAAGGCTGCGCACATGGATAGAAAACGTTCGCGACCTGGAAAAGCGTAAGCAGCATCCATATCCCAGTCTGGAAGCGGCGATCGGCCGCATGAAGCAGGCCAATCCCCACCTGTCAGATGAAGTCGCGCGCCATCTCACGCTCCATGGCACCAACTGGGACCCGGATGGCTCGCTGGTATGGAAATTTGACAACTACGTTCGCGCTATTCCGCCGATGGGCCACCATATGAATGATGTCGCAGAGCTGTATGGCCAGATCGCCTCGCCCACGCTAATCTTCTGGGGCCTCGAAAGCTTTGCGCCGGTGCCGGACAACGATCCGCGTGTAAACGCAATCCGCAACCACAAGCTGATCAGAGTCCCTAAAGCGGGGCACTGGGTGCACCATGATCAACTGGAAGTCTTTTTGAAAGAAACAGAAACATTTCTCCGCAGCTAGCAAACACGTTTGCGCGCACTTCTCTCCCTCATTTAACCTAACAGGTTTGCCCAAAACCCCATGGCCGACCTGACTAATAAGATCATCAGCAAGATTGACCCCACGTCCGCACGCTTTGAAAAGAACATGCGCAGCATGGCTGAGCTTGTCTCTGCCGTTCGCAAACAGGAAGAAGAGATTAGCCAGGGCGGCGGCCCCAAAGCGATCGATTCACAGCACAGCAAGAGCCGCTTGACCGCGCGCGAGCGCATCAACCTGCTCCTTGATCGCGATACGCAATTTTTTGAGCTTGGCCTCTATGCCGCCTATGAAATGTATGAGGAATGGGGCGGTGCGCCTGCTGCTGGAGTGGTCACCGGCCTGGGGCGTATTCACGG
>DASUBD010000459.1:0-2260 GCA_035763445.1 Candidatus Angelobacter sp. | reverse complement strand
GTGGCCTGGCTGCCAAAGGACTGGACCAGCCGCACCATCACCACCCAGCTCGCCGTGGCGACCAGGAGCTGCAACACTCCAACGCCGGCAACTTCAAGAATGTTCCACATCACTTTCAGCTTCGGACGGATGTGTTTTTTCAGAATCTCAAGATGTGCGCTGCCTTTACTCAGCATGTAAAGCTGAAAGAGCACACCGATGCTGCGCCCTATGCTGGTGGAGACTGCCGCTCCTGTGACTCCCAGTTTTGGGAACGGTCCAAGTCCCCTGATGAGACAGGGATCGAGAAACAGGTTGATAGCATTCGCCAGCCAGAGCACGCGCATGGCGATGGCGGCGTCACCCGCGCCGCGAAAGACTGCGTTGATCAGGAACAGCAGGACAATGATCCCTGACGTGCTGAGCATGATCCGTGTGTAGAGCGAACCTACAGCCAAAATTTGTTGGCTCGCTCCCATCCAGGCCAGCAGATGTGGCGCAAAGGGAAACGCAATGGAGAAAATGAGCAGCGCGAAGCCAAGCCCGATCAAAATGGACTGAACCGCAGCTTCCGCTGCTCCATTCTTGTCATGCTCGCCGACGCGGCGGGCGACCACTGCCGTTGCGCCCATGCTTAGCCCAAATGCCACTGCCATCACCAGCACAAGCATGCCTTCGGTGATTCCTACGGTGGCCGTGGCATCTGCGCCGAGGTGCGCGACGAAAAAAATATCCACGATCCCGAACAGCGATTCCATGGCCATTTCCAGAACCATGGGAACAGCCAGAAGCACAATGGCGCGATCTACGGAAATGGCGGTAAAGTCCTGATGCGAGCCGAAGACAGCTTCTTTGATCAGGGCAAACCAACTGGTTCGGGAAGCAACGTTGGCCGATGCAGTTGAACTCACTTGCGTCTCTCCATGCGGACTGCCGGACAAGGCAGCAGAAAACATCCTGTGTGTGTGTCAGGAGGTTCGCCAGACAAGCCCGGCGAACAGCGAAGCGAGATTAATTGGAGAGGCGCATAGGCGTAGTTAGTCTTGTAGCACAGGTGAATGGGCAGGTCAAATTGAGTGGAGAAGGACTGCCCTCATCGAATTGGAGAGTGTGCCCACCAACCCGTCGGAACGAAAACCCAGTAGCAGATACTCACCAGGCTTAACAACTGATAGCCGAACTCGGCCCTTTGCCTTCCAGCCGGAAACAACGCCAACCAGAGTGGCTGCGATCAGAGATGGAAGCATTGCTTCATTACCGTTAGCAAAATAGTCGCCAGGTGTTTCAAACGCCCAGCACACCCAGCAGAACGTTACCAAACACAAGCCGCCAAGCACAGAGGTCAGTGTTCGCGATATCGAATCGGGCACGGTCAGAGCCATTTTAAGCGTGCGTCACGGTTCGGCAATTGTCTTGGCAAAGCGAGTACCGACGAACCGTTTGCGTTCAGGCAATGGGATATGTACTGGTGCTGGGCAGGTGTTTCTGCACCGGCGTCCAGAATCCGCTCCACTCCTGGCTGCGCTGCGGCGCCACCATCAGGATCAGCGTACCTTCATCCTCCGGAACATCAGGGATGCGGAAGACAACGGGAAAAGCCATCTGGTTAATGAGCCCGGAAGGCCCGTAGTGAACTACTGTGACGAAATCCCGGCCCGGAACCAGACGATAGCGCGCATCCTTTGTGGCCAAAGGTCCCAGGATTTCATTCAATACACTTACACTCACCATGTAACAGAGTTCCATCGCAGTAGGGTTCCTTTCAACCCCGACTCTCATCTCTGCGCGCTTGGGGAGAGCGCTCATCCGTTATAGTGAGTTTTATTAGCCGTTCATTACGAAATTATTGGAGCTGAATTAAAAGACTTAATATTTTCAGCCAAAACTAAGGCTAAATACCGAGGTTTCTCCGCATTCGTAAAGGTCAGAAGGCAAGCACGTCTTAACGCAGCAGGAAAAATTTGGCTTCGTACGCATAAAACAGGCTGGCCCTGCACAATCGTTTAAGACATTGGACGAGTGCATTCATCGCCGCGTCGCCATCCGCCGAGACCTTCTCTGTATAATCCTGCCTTCGAGGTTCCCAGAACATGAAGACACTTCTTACCGTTGTCATACTGATGGGCAGTGCTCTTGCGCAGAACGCTCCTGAGGAAGGCAAGGTGGTTCAATATCAGCTTGATCGCAAAGAACTCAAATACACTTACTCTGCCTCATACCAGCCGGTGGCGCGGCTGAAATCTGGAAACATCCTGGAAACAACCACAGTTGATTGCTTTGG
>DASUBD010000458.1:0-3266 GCA_035763445.1 Candidatus Angelobacter sp. | reverse complement strand
GCAGCGCAATTCGCTCCGGCGTACTGAGCTCTTTTTCTGCCACGTCAGTCAGAGTCGCCAGATTCTTCTGGTCCTGATAAAAAGTGCGGTAGTAGCCTTTTGCATCGCGATTTGCGAAATACCAGGAAGGGCAGCCCTTGACCTCCTTCTGCTCATTCTCTTTCGAGAGCAGAAAGCATTCTGCGCCGGAACTTCTATCTGTTTTCAGGCACATTGGAATCTTCCAGTGCTCGGCCGTCGTGCCAGAGCCTTTTGATTCCAGGTAGAAGCGTTGCTGTGTCAGGCCCAGCGAAGTGGAGTTCCCTGTACATTTGCCGCTGATGCTCACCACCGGAACGCCAGGCTGAAGAATAAAGCCAGGCATGATCTGGTCCACCGGCTTGCCTGAGACTTTGGCCATCGCCTGCCAGAACTCCTGTGAAGTTGCATTGCCGTTGGCGTGCTGCTTGAGATATTCATTTACGCCTTTACGAAACACCTGCGGACCAACGTAAGCTTCCAGCATACGCAGCACAGCCGCGCCTTTCTGGTAGGTGATACCGTCAAACATCTCTTTGATCTCGCCGGATGTTTTGGGATCACCGTGAATGGCCCTGGCCGCAGGCAATGAGTCTGTGGCGATGATTTGCTGCTCTGCGCTGGCATCAGAGTCCCCGGGTTTCCACTCCGGATGCCACGCTTCCACAGGCTTGCTCTCCATCCATGTGGCAAACCCTTCATTGAGCCAGATATCGTCCCACCATGCGGCGGTTACCAGATCACCGAACCACTGGTGCGCTATCTCATGGGCAATGGTGCTTGCCCGGCCCGCGAGGGCATAAACCGGCGGCTCTTGCTTACCCTCAGTATCCAGGAGCAGCGCCGTCTCCCGGAAAAAGATGGACGCAGTATTCTCCATTCCGCCCCACTCGTAATCAGGGATGGCCAGGAGATCCAGTTTGCCGAAAGGGTATTTAATTCCGTACCACTGGTTGTAAAACTCCAGGGAATGCGTTGCCACGTCCAGGGCGAACTTACCTTCTTCTTTTTTCTCCGGGACCGCACAGACCCTCACCGGAATACCTTCGACGGTGCGCTCCAGACATTGCCAGTCGCCAATGGCGAGCGCGACCAGGTAGGTGGACATTCGCGGCGAAGTGGAGAAAGTGATCTTGTGACGATCGCCCATGGGCTCATCTGAGACGATTCGGCCGTTTGAAATGGCTGTATCGCCCTTGTCCGCCATCACGGAAACGTCGAATGTGGCTTTGAATGAAGGCTCGTCAAAGCTGGGGAACATCATGCGCGCATAAGTTCCCTCAAACTGTGTGACGGCATACAGCCGCCGCGGGCTGCGGCTGAGGTAAAAACCGCGCAGCCCTTCCGTGAGCTTGCCGGAGTACTTGAGATGAAGTTCCGCACTCCCGGCCGGGACAGGGTTGCCGAACGAAAGCTTCACCGTCTCCTGCGGCTTGTCATAAGTAACATTGGCCTGCTGTTTGTGATTGCCTGAGCTTACTTCCGCCAGAGTGATATCAAGATCAAGCGAGTTCAGCGTGATCTCAGAATCGGGCCGGGCCAAACGGACGTTAATGGTTTCTTCGCCCGAGAATTTTTGTTCCGCAATGCTGGGATCAAGAAACAGCTTGTAGTGCGAAGGAACAATTGTATTGGGCAGACGTTGCGCACTCGCGTGCAGACCCGGAAAGACAATCAATAAGGACAAAAAAAATTCGCAATACCGCTTGTGGACACACGGCAATGGCATGGATGATTTCCTCACAGGAAAAGCAATCTTATCCTATGCACTTGGGTCCACGGGGTACCTGAATGCAACCAACCTTATTAGTTGCCGGCGCCAGCCTCTGCAGCGAGAGGACCGGACTGTCCTGTCAAATGGTTCCTGATCTGCATGCAATAGCGAGCCGGCGAATGATCTACCAGCGGACCGGGCGCTTCTGCGTTCAGGTCAAGAAACTTCCAGTGGTCGCGCAGGCTTCGCGCCACCTTGTTCAGGTCATCCAGGTCAGCCATTGCTCCGTATTCAAATGGAACCATCGTTCCACCGGGTTGAATGTGGTACGCAAGCTGCGGAGCATGATGGTAGAACGGAGCTTCAATGGGAACGTGTGTGACCAGATCATCGCCATTCACAAAGCGGAATGCGCCCAGGTCTGCGCGCTCATGCACACGATTGCAGAACACGGCGTTGCCCACGCGTGGGCAGCCAATGGTGTAAAGGGAAGCCGAGCCGCCGCTGAAGCGGCTGATGGCCAGGGCAGCTAGTGCCGCGCCCAGGCTGTGTCCCGTGAAACATATCTCCGCAGCAGGATGAGCCGCGCGATAGTCATTGAGCAGCTTCTCCGTAGCCGGCCACACCGCCTCCAGTGCGCGCTGGAACCCCTCATGCACCACGCATTCGCTGTTGAGACGCTGTTCCAGAAAAGCGGCTACACGCGCCACCACTCGAAACGCTCCTCGTCCGTTGGCCACCGGCGGCTCCGCCACGGTAAGAGGTTCCAGATCCCAGATGAGGTCGCCCAGATCGCCGCGTTCCGTGCCTCGAAATGACAGAATGGCAAACTCGCTGTTGGAGGCGAAAAATCCCTGCGTGCCTTTTCCATCAGGCGTCCAGTCGCCTATCACTTCATGCTGCGTAAACCCGGCATTTCCCAGGATGGAATGAGTCTCTTCCACTGCCATTGGCGTGGCGCCGAAGCGTCCATAGGCAAGCATGGCTGCGTCGGCTGCCCATGCGGCGCGGGCCGGATCAAACGGAGATTCCTGCACCTTCGGTGCGGGAAAGGGGTGCTCCGCCGCAAAAGCGAAATAGGTGTACTGGTCGCGTTCAGGCGGATAGAACAGATTCTTCCACGTTGGCGGCAAAAGAGCCGGTGTGGTTGGAGTTTGCGGAGTTGAAGTCACCACGGTTCCTCCTGAGGCGGCAAAATGGACCGCAAAATATAACGTGCAAGGAGGAGCAGAAACGTTTCAGGTAAAACACGATTTTGAACGCTCTTTTACTAACAGTCCATGTCTTAACGGGTCTTGAAGTCGATATCCGCATCAAAAATGTCGACCTTGCCGTCATGCACGTAAGGACGGAACTTCCACTGCTGCAGAGCTTTCTCGCCTGCCTTGTAAACTTCAGGCGGCGCGTTTTTGGGGTTCAAGACCCTCACCAGCTTGCCGTGTTTGTCCACGCGAATGCGCAGCGTGAACGGCGACGTGCCTTTTTTCAGCCGCGGCTCAACCACATGCGCAGCCAGCGTGCGCGCCTCAGCGTT
>DASUBD010000457.1:0-11414 GCA_035763445.1 Candidatus Angelobacter sp. | reverse complement strand
GAGCTGGTCGTGGGTGGACGCTAATCCCGGCGCCGCGCACGCGTTCCCCCTTAGCGAAGGCTCTGTTGCCAAATTCATTCAGTTGGATAATCCATCCTCTATTTACGTTGGCGCTCATGGAGGCACCACTTTTGGCAATGCCCTTGTGGGAGTGCCTGCATTCTCCTTAGGCGGAGAAAACGTGTTTGTCGCCTACGGAGAAAACGAAATACTCACAAACCAGTACTACCAGCTCCAGGCCGGATATCTGCGCAGACTCGTCAAAATTCCTGTGTTGTTGGGTGACGCCGTATATCTCAACACTTTGGCTGAAGGAGGTAAAGTCTTTGCAGGTCCATTTAATTCGCAGGTTCCCGTGGACGGAGCCGTGGCACTGATCATCAACACCATTTTTGGCCCGCTGGAGGCCGGTGGGGCTATAGGAGCTACTGGTCATCGCCGGGTGTACTTTCGATTGGGCCGGATCTTCTAAGGGGGCTAAGGTGTAATAGCACGGCAGTACAATATTCACGATGCGATAAGAAAGTTGTACGATGTGAGCCCAGCACGCGCAACCGGACCAACAGCTGAGGAATTTGTATTTTATGTCCGGGCGGGGGGGCCATGATTGGGCTTTTCGAAAGGGCTGGCGTTTCTCCAGCCAGAGCTCGAAGGCTTTTGACCCATCTTTTTATCGTTTTTGCCGCATATTTCCTGGCAGGCAAGCTCGGCCAGGCCACCACGAACATCCGGAGCGGGAACGTTGGACCAGTGTGGCCAGCTTTTGGAATTGCGCTCGCTGCGCTGCTCTTGTGCGGCTATCGCGTCTGGATGGCGATCGCTGCAAGCGCATTTCTGGTCGCGTTCTTGAGCCCAGTGCCTGCCGTTGTTGCCCTGGGCCAGGCAGGGTCAGCTACGATCGCAGCCATAACCGGTACTTTTCTTCTTCGCCGTGTTCACTTTCAGCATGGCCTTTCACGACTGAGGGACTCGCTCGCTTTAGTTATCATTGGTGCTTTCGGCAGCGCTCTGGTGAGCGCCTCTCTCGGTACTCTGGTCCTGTACAGCACGCAGATGCGATCTTATTCAGGGATGGGATCAGCGTGGCTAATCTACTGGTTGGGAGACAGTACCGGCGTGCTGCTGGTCACCCCTTTGGTGCTGACCCTTGCAACTCTATTTCAGCAACGTTCGTGGCGCTGGTGGATAGAATTTGCCGGGCTCATTGTGCTTTTGTTCCTGGCTTCAATGGCAATTTTTTCGGACGTATTCTTACATCCTGTAACGCTCCACGTCCTGGCATTTGCGGTACTTCCGTTCGTAATTTGGGCTGCCATACGTCTCAGCATGTGTGCGGCCATGATAGTAACCTTCATCATCGCTGCGATCGGAACAATTGAAACTGCGCTCGGCTCCGGCCCATTTGCCTCTTCCACCCCTTTTACCAGCGCCGTTTTGCTCGATGTTTTTTTCATCGTTCTTTCAGTTTCTGGAATGATGCTGGCATCAGTGATCGCGGAGCGCGAACGGGCGCAAAACGAGCGCGAGCATCTGGTGCGCGAACAGGCCGCAATGGAGATGCGGCTCCGGCTTGCGGCGATTGTGGAATCGTCGGATGACGCGATCATAAGCATTGACGCCAAAGGAATACTAACTGGCTGGAATAAGGGTGCCGAGCAGCTATATGGCTACTCAGCCCATGAAGCTGTGGGTCGGCCAGTTTCCCTTCTGATACCGTCAGACCAGGTCTATGACCATGGCAATATCATGGAGGCGGTAAGGAGCGGCGGGGCAATCAGGCATTATGAAACACTGCGGCGTAAGAAGGACGGAACTTGTGTGCAGGTATCACTCACTGCATCGCCTATCTCCATCACCAATGGTCAGGTGATCGGAATTTCGTCGATTGAGCGAGACATTACCGAAAGCAAACGGCAGGAACAGGTTCTGCGCAGAAGTGAGGAGCGCTTTCGTCTTGCCGTACATGCAGGACGAATGTTCGCCTATGAATGGGATCCGGCCACGGACGTGATTTTGCGTTCGGCGGAGTCAACTCAAATCCTTGGCATCGATGAATCAATGCAGCTCACAGGCAGGCGCGCTAAAGCTTCTGTTCATCCGGATGACCGTGAGGAACTCACGGCTGCATTTGCCGCACTGTCCCCCCAAAATCCATATCTTAAATTCAGTTGCCGCATTCTGCTGAAAAACAGCAGTCCGGTATGGATTGAACAATGTAGCATTGCCCATTTTGACGAACAGGGCCGCATAACAAGGATCGTGGGGATGGCAGCGGACATCACAGAACGCAGACAGGCCGAAGAGGCTTTGGCATTGGCAAAAAGGAGGCTGATCGAAGCCCAGGAGCAGGAACGCACCCGGATTGCCCGCGAACTTCATGATGATATTGGCCAGCGCCTGGCATTGCTCACCATCGAAATGGAACAGCTTGAACTCAACGCTCCTGGTTGCAGTAGTGAAATCTCCCAGTCTTTGACTGCGTTAGGCCAGCAGGCGAAGGATATTGCTAATGATATCCAATCACTATCACATGAGCTGCACTCGGCGAAACTTGAATACCTTGGCATCACCGCTGCGGTACGGGGCTTCTGCCGGGATTTTGCCAAAAATCAGCGAGTGAACATCAATTGCGAAATAACCGACTTGCCGGCGGAAGTGGAACCGGCTGTCTCACTCTGTCTTTTTCGTGTGTTGCAGGAGGCGCTGCACAACTCACAGAAACACAGCGGAGCTGGGTATTTCGAGGTGCGCTTGTGGTGCACAAAAGACAAGATACATCTCACCATTCACGATTCGGGAGCGGGATTTGACCGCAACAGGCCTGGCCACAGCAGAGGATTGGGACTCATTAGCATGGAAGAACGCGTGAAACTGCTGAAGGGAAAATTCTCCATAGAGTCAAAACCCGATCGGGGCACTACCGTGCATGTTCAGGTACCACTTGCTGCGGGAACGTCGCCCATTCGAGCAGCAGGATAAACACCTTCCCTGTCCATCAATCCTGAACCGAACGCGCAAAATTGCCATAGTAGCTGGACGCCAACTTCTGCCATGCGTGCAACTCTAGTTGCATAGCTTACCTCTAAAATTGGAAAATATTAATAATGGAGTTTTTGGAGCGCCTCTTGCCGGTTGATCGGCACCGCTGAAATTTTGAGGCCTCCTCGCAGGCCCTGCTAAGGAGAAAGGCAGAAAGTTGTCAGTTGTCGAGAGTTAACCGGTTCTCGGGGTTCAGCAGAATGCAACTGAACGCAGGGTGACAACTTTGCATTGAAATTAGGGTTGGATACCCGTAATACCTAATGAAGATGCGCATAGTAGTGGCCGATGACAATGAACGCATGCTGGCAGCACTCGTTTCTGCGCTGTCGCTCGATTTTGATGTAGTCGGCACAGCTGCGGACGGACGTGCAGCACTCGAGCAAATAGAGTCTCTGCAACCCACAGTGGTGGTGCTGGATCTTAATATGCCCGAGCTAAACGGCATTGAAATAACCAAAGCCATGGTGCGTAAGCGTATTCAATCCGGCGTGGTTATTTGTTCTGTTGAGAGTGATGATGACTTGATTGAAGCCGCACAATGTGCCGGGGCCCTGGGGTATGTGCACAAGCCGCAATTTCATAAGGACCTGGTCAACGCCGTAAAGTCGGTAAGCTGCGGAGAACGCTTTGTATCCCCACTGATGCCCGTCCACAATTAAATCTCCTGGTACTTCAGAATCTGTTTACTGTTCCAGTGACTCTTGGATAGCAGAGATCAACCGGAAACCGGCATGCATTTTTGAAACAACGCCCACGGCGCCCGCCGCGAGGGCCTGTTCCCTGAATCTGGGCGAATCACAGGCTGTAACGAAGATCACTCGTGTAGAGGGCGACAGGCGCTGGATCTCAGCCATGGTTTGAACCCCGTCAAGAATGGGCATTTCGAAGTCGAGCAGAACAATATCAGGCCGTAACTCATTAAGTTTCGTCAAAGCCTCGAATCCATTTACTGCAGTGCCAACCACTCGCATCGTGGGACTTTGGCGAAGGATGGACACAACTGACTTGTGCCAGGGAAGATAATCATCAACAACAAGAATACGAATATCCGACAAGGCCGACTCCTCGATTTTCAATTCGCAGCGTGGGCACTTCCTGGCTGCTAATACTGTTGAAGAAATTATTTCGGCCGTGAGTTCTTTTGTCGTTGCGTCCGCGCAATGTGGTCATCTTTTTTAATGATTCGAGCAGCACTTCAAAGGCGGAAGGCAATTCTCCAGTTGTTTTAAGACTGGTCTGAGCAGCAGTAAGCCCAGGACTCTACCTGCAAATTGCAACGATTGCAGTCAAATCGTCGGCCTGCCCGCCTGGGCTGAACTCCTGAACGCAGTTTTGGATCTTAGACAACAGTTCACGTGCGTTAAGGCTGGTGGAGGTCCTCAGGAGCGCGATCAACCGCTCCTCTCCGAACTCTTCTTCGACGGAGTTGCTGGCCTCGGTGATCCCATCGGTGTAAATGGCAAGAATGTCATCGGGAAACAGCTCCACTTCAGCAACGGTACACTCCCAGGGTTCAAATAAACCCAGAATCATTGCAGTCGCCGAAAGTCGTTCTACTGCGCCATTGCGGCGCAGGAGGAGAGGGGGATTGTGGCCGCAGTTCGCGTAAAGCAATTTGCGAGTCTGATCGTCGTAAAGGCCAAAGAATACGGTGGCGTAGTGAGTGGTCTCAGTATTTTGCACGAAAAGATGATTTACAGCTTGCAGGAACTCGGGAATATTACGATCCGCCACAGGGTAAAGAGTACGCAGGCTGGCTTGCAGGTTTGCCATCAGCAAAGCACCGGAGATGCCCTTGCCCGCGATATCAGCCAGTACAAATCCGACTCGCTCTGCACTCAGGGCCAGAAAATCATAGTAATCGCCGCCCACGACGCGGGCCTGAATGCATCCTGCAGCGTAATCCAAAGTCGAAAGTGGTGGCGACTGTTGCGGCAGCAATTTGCTTTGGACAGCGCGTGCAATCTGGAGTTCGTGTTGTGCGCGGCGGTCTTGTTCCATCCGCTCCGCCATCCTTTCTGCCAGAGCAATACTCTCCAGCACCAGGCTTGCCTGATTTGCAACCAACGCGAGCAGTTCTTTGTCCTCATACGAATAAGGTTCTTCAGAGCGCTTTGCCCCAAGCACCATCAGCCCCAAAAGCTCTCCGGTACGAGAAAGCAGCGGAGCCAGACATTCGGGCTGCAAAGGCAGGAGTTCAGGAATTGGTGCTTTGAAGTTTCTTGGTTCAAACAGGTCAAGTGGTTCCCTGAGCCGCGAGACATGATTCGATTCAAGGGACGCTGCGGGAAACGCTATCAGGGTTGACTTTTGTGGTGGAGGCTGCAGGTTGCCATCGGCGTCACGTAAATAGATCGCCAACGAGATGGGGTGCAATGCCAGATCGATTTGCTCGGCAATTAACTGAGGCAGTTGCTCCTTGCTTACAATTGTTCGAAGGCGCTGCCCGAGTTGCTGCAGCAGAAGACGGGTGTCATAAGGACCGCGGAAGAATGCGCGGTCAATGCGCTCGGCTGCGCGACGAACTCCGGGTGCTGCAACCCACGCCAGCGCAATTCCCAGGCTGCCCCCAATCGAGATTGCCACAGCCGGTTGCATATGAAACACACGGCTCAGGCTGACTCCCATCACCACATTCAGTGAGACTGCCAGGAGCAGCAACAGAAGGGTGAAGCCGCGCCGAACCAGTAAATAACGCGCGCTCTGCTTCAAGAGAACGGGAATGTCCATCACCCGATGCTTCACAACGGCATAAGCGAACGAGAGTGGAAATAGAGTGAGGCAGACAATGTCAATGAAGGTGAGCCAGAACGGGACCGGAGCGATGTTGAAATCGTCAACTAATTTGGTGAGAGTGATAGGTGCGACTCCGATAAGAGTGCCCCAGGCGATTACTCTGACCTTGCGTCTTGCTTCAACATCAGACGTGCTGATGACATTCCAGCAAAGCGACACCATGGTCAATATCAGAGTGCTGGAGATATACACGAGCCGTGCATAGTGAGCTGCATTGGAACCTGCAATCAGCGTAATTGCTGACCATGGCTCCGAATAGGCGACCGCAATACCAGTAATCGTGACCAATATTCCCATTGCAGCAATGAGCCATTTGAGCCAGGGCAGGTAACGATCCATTGGGGAGCGCCGCGGGAAGATTGCAAAAAATATATAGAACGTGAAAGCCAGCATGCCAAGGAAGATGGCACGGTAAACGTACATAAAAGTCCGCAGGACCGCACTCATCGCCACTGTAGCGGGTGGAATAGGCGAGGATGCGATCAACCCTGCACAGAGCAGGGCCATGAGCCAGGCATTGCGATCTTCAACACGCAGAGCGAGAACCACCAGACCGACCACAAGAAAGGGCAACGGAGAGGAGTTTATGATCTGCTGCGCAATCAGTTGAGCCCAGCTGGGACCTGTTGTGGCACGGGACACGGCAGTGATGTGCAGGAGCTGTCTCTGCCCGGGTCTGCGGACCGTGAGAGAAACCATGTCGCCGGGGCGGTGATGTAACCAGATGGTCTGCAGGTAGTCAGGACTTTTTTGAGCTAGTTCTCTGCCATCAATCGCCACGATCTCATCGCGTACCCTGAGCCCGGCCTTCTCCCCCGGGCCACCCGGATGGATACTGGTAATCTCCATCCCGTTAGTGGGCGAGGAGGCATCTACGTCCACCCCAAGCTCCGCATTCGCCTGCCAGCGGATGTAATACATCCACACGAATCCATAAGTCACCGTAGCGGCGGCAAACAGCAATGCGAGGATCCCCAGAACAATTTTGCGATACCGAAACGGCGGTGGTTCGGCAGCAGTCGGTTGGAGAGCGGTCTTGCGACTGAGTTCGCGCTTAACGCCCGACGCCAAACTGAGGTCCATATCTGGCGCGAATTATAGAAGCGTCCGGCGTGTGTAGTGGCTGTCTCTTTTGACAGTCGCGCATTGTGAATTGCTCGCGATAGAAAATTGGTGTGAGGATTTCCGCCATTGATGTAAGTGGCCGTTATGCATGTTTCGGACTCATCTGCGAGCAAAGGAGTTCCCATGTTTCGCCATACGAAGTTTTATCTCATGATTGGATTGGTTGTGGCCGCATGTGCCACGACTGCTATCAGTGACTCCGAGCCTAAGCCAGAAACCATTCAAGCCCAGGTGTTTGGAACGACGACGATGGCGGGCCGTAACTTCGGAATCACGATTATCATTGAAGGCTACTCGACTCCGGCCGAGCAAAAAACACTGATTGATGCCTTCACAAAAGGAGGCAATGAGAAGCTGGTAGATGCGCTTAGCCACATGAAATCAAAGGGTCGCATAAGACTTAGCTCTGGAGGCGTAGGCTACCAGATCGCATACATTAGAAGTATTGAGACTCCAAACGGCCGAACCATCCGCCTGATCACAGACCGACCAATCAACATCGCTGAGGCAATGTTCAGCAGCCGCAGTGCGGACTACGATATATCACTCATTGAACTCCAGCTCAGCAATGACAAGTCGAAGAGCACTGGCAATCTGGTTGCCGGCGGCCGGTTCAGGGTAGACAAGAAAAAGCAGCGGATCGAGTTCGAAAGCTACCATGCCACTCCCTGGCGGCTGGCCGGAATTATGGAGCGCTGATTGAACCGGATCGCCTTTTCCGGCGGCGCTTTTCAGGTACCAGCAGTTTCTACCCGGCGCCAGTCTTTTTATGCGCTGCAGGATGAACTACAGGTGTGTGTTTGCGAAATAACCTTGCGATGCGATTCGCCGGTCCCCGCACGATGAAGTAAGGAATGATGGCCAATACGAAGGCAACCACCAGTGCTTCCCCCGGATAAAACGCGCGGTGCACGTAGATCTGGTACCCCAGGTCAATCGTGATGGCAAAGACAAAGATTCTGCCCACATGCTTCCATGCTTCACGCAGCAGCTCTTTGCGATGGTCGGTGTGTAGAATCACCACCCAGAGGTATGCAGGTCTGCCGGCCTTGGCATCCTTGATCCCGCTATATATGCCGAAGATGACCGCCATCAGCGGCTGGACGACAATTCGGAAGTGCAGCGGACCGTCAAATCGTCCCAGGAGGTTCCTTACGAATCTGAGCCACATTTCCTCCATCAGTTTTCCTACTCTCGTCCCCATCTGGATGCGACGACATTGCGGGGATGCTAAGCTCGAGCAACGTTGATCCAAGTCCCTGTCGATGTTCAACTGAATCTGCTGAGTCTCTCTCCTTCGAATACTCAAAAGAGCTGTAATGGCTGACTCACAACACTGCGGCTTTCAACTCAGCAGCGCGATGATGAGGGTTCCGCAGGTTGTCAGCAGGATGTGCCCAAACGCGACAGTGCCTGAATAGCCCAGAACGGCCACAGTGCTGTCTGCCCTTTCCTGTACGGCGGCAAGGCCGGCTGTCATCGTTTGTCCGCCGGCCAATCCCCCAAGCAGAAGAACCGGATTGAGGTTGAGAACATATCTTCCGAATAGAAGTCCTGTCAGCAGTGGCATGATGGTAACGACCATTCCCCCGAGCAGCAGCACATATCCCACATCTTTGAGTGCGCTAACGAACACTGGGCCGGCTTTCAGTCCGATCATCGCCACGAAGGCAGCCAGTCCTATAGAACGCATGAAGAGGATTGCGCCATCAGGAATCCGGCCGAACCACGGAACCAGGGAGCGGACCCACCCGACCAGCAATCCGGCCAGGAGCGTTCCCACACTCGTGCCGATATTGATCCTCAACTGTCCAACTGGAATCGTTATGATTGCGCCAGCCAACACTCCGACGAATATCGCCAGACTCATGGTCGCAAGATCACTCTCCTGAACAGGGCTCAGAACAACTCCGGCAATCTTTGCTAAAGCCTCGACGGCCGGCTCGGTTCCCGTTACGTGCAGGATATCTCCACGTTCGACTACTGTATTCAAACCGACTGGAATCTCTTGTGAATTTCGAGTGATGCCGCGAAGGAGAACGCTTCGGGTTTCATCGACGGTCACAACGATCTCTTCCAGTGTCTTTCCAACCAGTTGTTTCCCCGTCACATAAATACCAAACGAAGCAACAGCTATGTCCAGCAGCTCCGGATCAGCAACCTCAGGTGCGGCAGTCCCTACTACGTTGACGAGAACATCTGTACGGCCCAATAGGGCGACTCTGTCACCCGCCTCAAAAATGGTGGCCGGAGCGGGCTTAAAGACTTCCCCATTGCGCCGGATACGTTCGGCAAAGACCCGGGCTCCTTTTACGGAATGTTCAGCCTGGTCCACGGTTTTTCCAATAATTGCAGCCCCGGTCGGTATGGTGTATGCACGCATCGTCACTGGTTGCCAGGCCGGACTGATCCCCAGCTTGGTCCGCTTGATGCCAAGGCTTGCTTCGAGTCTTTTAGATTCTTCACGCAAATCAACCCTGAGCAGCTTGGGCCCCAGGCTGCTTACAAACCAGATCAGTCCAGCGGTGCCGAAGATGTAGCAAACCGCATCGGCCACTGCGATGTGGCTGATAAGGTATTGTTTTTGCGCGTCAGGCATGGCGAGGTTTCGAATGGCTTCACTGGCGGTTCCAATTGCAGGTGATTCCGTCAGAGATCCCGAGAGCAGCCCGGCAGCAAACCCCAGGTCAAGCTTCAGCAGGCGTGCCACCGCGTAAGCGGTTATGAGGCCCACTAAAGGTATGAACACACCCAGCACCGCCCATCGCCAGCCATCCCCTTTCATGCTGTGGAAAAAACTGGGCCCTACCGAGTAACCGATTCCGAACAGAAAGAGGAGAAAAAACATCGATTTTGCAGTATCTGAAACAGGTACGTGAAAAAAATTCCCGACAAGAATGCCGCCCAGCAAGGAACCGGTTACTGCTCCCAATCCTGCGCCACGGAACTTCAGAGCGCCGATGAGATATCCAATCCCAATCGCCAGATAAACGGGCATCTCCGGATATTTCTCAAAGAGGTGTCCCAGCCATTCCATAGCGTCCTCCAACAAAGACTCCTGGATCCAGGGAAACACACGGCTGCGGCTTGCAGAACAGGAATCCGTAAGCTTTCAAACTCAATATGTATTCAGTAGGCCTGTTCGGGAACCAGTACTTTTACCAGTTCAGTTGTGCTGCCCGGCCGACAAGAATCTGTTTAGGAACTTCGCATCGGGAAACGCTTGACGCTATGCAAAATCAGGTGCGCGACCGAAGCTTCGGTTCTGACAGGAGGGGCGAAATGCGGTCAATCCTTTATGGGCAATATCCAAGGCAGCAGCTCTGGGCGGCTGCTCTTTTATCTTTGAGTGCCCTGTTAGCGCTCACTGGGTGCGAGAAGAAGACGGAAGCCGCAGCTCCTCCTCCTCCAGAGGTGCAAGTCGCCAATGTTGAGCAAAAAGATGTGCCGATCTACGGCGAATGGGTTGCAACTCTGGATGGATATGTCAATGCTGATGTCAGGCCGCAGGTAACCGGATATCTGCTGAAACAGAACTACCAGGAAGGAATGGTGGTACACAAAGGCAAGGTGTTGTTCGAAATTGACCCGCGTCCCTTCCAGGCTGCTTTGCAACAGACACTAGGGCAGCAGGCGCAAGCAGAGGCCCAGCTTGGCAAAACCGAATTGGACGTGCAACGCGATACGCCACTCGCCAGGCAGAGCGCGATTCCCCAGGCACAGCTCGACAATGACATCCAGGCCAACGCTGCGGCCAAAGCGACTGTCGACGCTGCAAAGGCCCAGGTGGAACAGGCCCGTCTGAACCTGGAATTCACAAAAGTCCGTTCCCTGGTTGACGGAATCGCCGGGTTGGCAAAAGGGCAAATTGGAGATTTGGTGAGTCCCACAACCGTGCTCACCACTGTGTCACAGGTTCAGCCCATCAAAGCGTATTTTTCCATCAGTGAGCAGGAGTATCTGCCGTTTGCATCGCGCATCAGCGAGGTGGTCAGCGGAAAGCGCATCAACGGGAGAAGCAAGGCTCTGGAACTGATTCTTGCGGACGGCAGCATCTATCCGAGCAAAGGCTCCATTCTCCTCGCCGATCGTCAGGTAGATCAAAAGACCGGCACCATACGATTTGCCGCGGCGTTTGATAATCCCTCCAGCATTCTTCGGCCGGGACAGTTCGCACGCGTACGATTCCCAACCTCTCTGGCCAAAGGAGCACTCCTGGTGCCGCAGCGGGCGGTGACAGAAACCCAGGGTACATATTCAGTCGTTGTTGTCACGCCTGATAACAAAGCAACGATCCGGCCGGTGAACGTGGCACAAACAGTGGGCGATATGTGGATCATCAAAGAGGGCGTCGAGCCGTCAGATCGGGTGATTGTCGAAGGCTTTCAGAAGGTACGGGAAGGGTCGCCTGTGATTCCTAAACCCTTCCAACCTTCAGGACAAGGCAAATA
>DASUBD010000456.1:0-3267 GCA_035763445.1 Candidatus Angelobacter sp. | reverse complement strand
TGATGTTGATGATGAGGGCGTTCAGGCGCACTCGGTCACAGTCATCGACAAAGGCATGCTGACGAACTACCTGGTGGATCGCGAGCCCATCCGCGACTTCCCTCATTCGAACGGTCGCGGACGCACCGCTCTGGCAGGAGCACCGCGCCCGCAGATTTCCAACTTGATCGTCAAAGCGAACAACGGGCTCTCCTTTGACGAGATGAAAAACAAGCTGATCCAGATGTGCAAAGATCAGGGCAGGCCTTACGGTTACTACGTGGAAACCACCGGCGGGCCCTCACTCGCACCCAGATTGCTCTGGCGCGTCTACGCCAATGACGGCCATATGGAACTGGTCCGCGGAGCTGTTTTCAACCAGCTTGATACGCGCGCTCTGCGGTCTGACATTATTGCGGCCGGAAACGACAAGTATGTCTATAACCGCTCGGAACCGCTGCCCAGTTCTATTGTTGCGCCGTCACTGCTCTTCGACGATCTGGAGCTGCAGCGAGCCAATCGCACCCGGGAAAAATTGCCGTCGTATCCAGCGCCTGCGTTAACGGCGGCGAAGTAACAGGCTGGGTTGAGAGGCACTGCTTCTGGAAATTCCGAACGAAGTGAGGAATCCCTATCGCCACGGCCATGATGGGCGGCGATAGGGATTCCTCGCCTACGGCTCGGAATTTCAGAGGAAGCCACCGAAATTGCTGCAATCTCTCAGTTAAAATGAAGCTCTCATGGGCCGGATCCACGTTCTTTCCGAACACGTAGCCAACAAGATCGCCGCCGGAGAGGTGGTGGAACGGCCTGCATCGGTCCTGAAAGAGCTGCTCGAGAACTCGCTGGACGCTGGCGCCACGCGAATCCGGGTACAGATAGAGGGTGGCGGGAAGAAGCTGCTTCAGGTAATAGACAACGGCTGCGGCATGGTGCGTGATGATGCCCTGCTGGCCTTTGAACGCCACGCCACTTCCAAAATCAAAGATGCTGAAGACCTTCTCAACATCCATACGCTTGGATTTCGTGGTGAGGCACTGCCCTCCATTGCTTCAGTTTCGCGCGTTCTGCTGGAGACGCGAGCCGCAGAAGAAGACGGTGGAACGGTGCTGGAGATTGCGGGCGGCAAAATTTTGCGCGTGGAAGACGCCGGGCTGCCGCTGGGTACTTCTATTTCTGTCCGCGACCTGTTTTTCAATACTCCGGCGCGGAAAAAATTTCTGAGAGCCGAGTCAACCGAGCTTTCTCACCTGGCATCGCTGGTGACGCACTACGCGCTGGCGCACCCGGACAAGCATTTTGAATTGCACTCGGCCACGAACGCCATGTTGATTGCCGCGCCGGTGGAATCGCATTCAGATCGCATCTACCAGGTGTTTGGCCGCGAGACGCTGGACCAGCTTGTGCCCGTTGCCGCAGGAATGAAGCTGGAACGCGTGGGCATTCCTGAGCCTCCGCCGTGGCGTCGTGACGAAGATTACGAGCCGCCGGTTCCGGGTGATATCCGGGTGCACGGTTTTGTTTCCAAGCCGGAGTTGCAGAAGCTGAACCGCAACTCGATTTACGTGTTTGTAAACAACCGGCTCATTCGTGATCGCCTGGTGCAGCACGCAATCATTGAAGCCTACCGCAACATCATTCCACCCACAGTGTTTCCTGTGGTGTTGCTGTTCATTGAACTGCCAAATACTGAAGTGGATGCCAATGTACACCCTTCAAAAACTGAGGTGCGGTTCCGGCAGCAGTCACTGGTGCATGATTTTGTTCGCGACTCTGTACGGGCGGCCCTGATGAAAGCGCGTCCTGTGCCGCAGTTCACGCGGGAAATTATGGCGCAGCCCACGGCATCAGCGGGCCTCAGTCCCGGAGCGGCAATGGGTTACCAGCCCGGAATGCGGCCAGAGTTCTCTGGAGGCATTGCCGTGCAGCAAGCTTCTGCTCCTGGTGAATTCACTTTGCAGGCACCGGAGCAACCGGCCATCAACAGTCGGCTCCAATTTGCGGGCGAACCCATTCCCGTTGAAGCGAATGCAGCCGTGAGCGGCTTCGGCGCAGTTCCGGCACAGATGATCCAGGCCCAAACCGTCGTGAACGGTCACGGCGATACATGCGGCAATATTTTGGCCGACGAACCACAGGTAATTCCGGACCAATCGGCTCTGGCCAGCCTTAAGCCGCTGGGGCAGGTGCGCGATTCATTTATCCTCGCGGTGAATGCTGATGGGCTCTGGATCATTGACCAACACGTGGCGCATGAGCGCGTTCTATTTGAAAGAGTTTTGCGCGAACGCAGCCAGGCTGCCGTGGAAGGCCAGCGGATGCTGATGCCATTGATCGTTGAATTAACACCCGGGCAGCAGGCCGTTTACGCCGAGATTTCAGAAGAGTTGCACCGCAACGGATTTGACGTGGAGCTGTTCGGGATGCGCACGGTTGCGATAAAAACCGCGCCGGCCGGAGTACAGAGCGCAGAAGTCGAGAAGATGCTGATCGAACTGCTGGACCAGTTCCAGCAGGAGGAGCAATTACTCAACCTGGAGAAGGTCCGAACCCGCATTGCCGCCAGTATCGCCTGCCATGCCGCCATCAAGATCAATATGCCGCTGGACCGGCAGAAAATGGAGTGGCTGCTGAAAGAGCTGGCACAGACTGAGTGTCCCATGAGCTGTCCGCATGGAAGACCGGTGGTGCTGCGGTATTCTGTTAAGGAGATTCAGAAGGCATTCAAGCGGATCTGACCATGACAGAACAGGACCTGCAACAGCAGCGCGCGCACAAGTGGCACCTCGACGGCAACCCCGTCCGCACCCTCGAACAGGCGCGGGATTTCATCTCCGACGTTGGCTTCTGCGTGATGTATCCCGAGCGCACGCTTCAGGCAGTGCCATCGTTTATGGGAGCTTTTGCCGGCTCGGCGGAGCGCCTGCCGGATTCAAAACATGCCTTTGCTGATCCGCGGGCTCAGGAAGCAACTGAACTCATGATCCGGTTACTACGCGAGCGCAGCGCGTACGAGATGAACCTGTTTCCTGGAACAGATGTAGTGATTTCAGCTTCACTGTTTCCCTATTTTCATTCTTTAGTGGCAGATCCGAATCCAAAGGCTGCGCCCAGAGTCCGCACTCAGGGCGCAAGAGTCTCTCCGCTGGCGGTGGATGTGTTCAACGCTATTCAGAAAAATGGCCCGGTGAGCAAGGATGGCCTGCGGCAAACGGTGAGTCGCGAATTGAGCGACGCGGCGCTGGACCGCGCGCTGGGTGAACTGTGGTCCATTCTGAAGATTGTGCG
>DASUBD010000455.1:0-3616 GCA_035763445.1 Candidatus Angelobacter sp. | reverse complement strand
CGCAGGTCACGCGGAGACGATCGCGTTTGGCTCTGCGCACCGCCTTGAGTGCGGCAGCGGTGGAGAGGTGGGCAACATGGTAGTGTCCACGTGTCTCCGCGGCGAGATGGATATCACGCTCCACCAGGCTGCTTTCAGCTTCTGGCACCCATCCGCGCAGTCCCAGGCGAAAAGCGGTGGGCCCGGCGTTCATAGCTGCATCAGCCGTCATGCGAGTGTCTTCAGCGTGCTGGATCACCGGAATACCCACGCGAGCTGCTCCCATCAGAGCTTGTTGCATGATGCGCTCATCAAGAATCGGCTTGCCGTCGTCCGTTACCGCCACGGCCCCGGCCTTCTTCAGTGACGCAAAATCCGTAAGCTGCTCGCCCTTGCTGCCCATCGTCGCCGCGCCGATGGGAAAGACATTCACGTGCGCGCCCCGTTGCGGGTCCTGCATCCAGCGCGTAATCTCGGCGCTGTCATTCACCGGCGACGTGTTCGGCATGCAGCACACTGAGGTGAACCCTCCTGCCGCAGCCGCCATGGTTCCACTGGCAATGGTTTCTTTGTGGCTCTGTCCCGGCTCCCGCAGATGGACATGAATGTCAATCAGCCCAGGACAAACTACCAGGCCGCGCGCATTGATGGTTTCATCACCCTTGCCCCGCAGCTTGCCCGCCGCGGCGACTTCAGCCACGCGACCATCTTTGAGCAGGAGGTCGTATTTGCCCTCAAGCTTCTGCGCAGGGTCAATGACGAGACCATTGCGAATTGAGAGACTGTGCTGGGACATCACAAATAACCCTCTGCCGCAGATTTACGCAGATGAACGCTGATCTGTTTCCTTTCATTTTCAAAGGCCAATCGTCTCACCTGAGGCCTTGGCCCAAAATTGAGTAGAAGACCAACCTCAACTGTCGTAGAACGAAGGTAGTGAAGCAACTGCGCTTCATGTGCCGGCTCAATAGCTTTGCAGGCCTTTAATTCCAGCAACACAAGTCCGCCAACCAGCAGGTCCGCGTCGTAGGCTCCGATCTTTTGGTTGTGGAAGTACACCGGAATCGATACCGGGCGCTCGAATGAAAGGCCTTGTTCCGTCAATGCTAGCGCCATCGCGGATTCATATACGCTCTCCAGGAATCCAAAACCAAGTTCATTGTAGACATCGTAAAAGACGCCGATGATTTTCTCGGTTAACTCTGAATGTTTATATCTGCGCTCATCTGCGCTCATCTGCGGCGAGTGCATTTATCCCACCCCCAGACAAGTCGCCAATATCGCCATCCTCACATACACCCCATTCTGCACCTGCTCCTCGATGACTGATTGCAGGCTGTCTGCCAGTTCGCTCTGGATCTCCATACCGCGAATCATCGGCCCAGGATGCATCAGCAGGGCATCGGGCTTTGCCAGCTTCAATCTGTCGGCTGTGAGCTGGTATTGCGCCACATATTTATTTACGTCGAGTTTCAGGCCGTGCAGCCTCTCCTTTTGTACGCGCAGCATCATGACCACGTCAGCCTTGCGTACCGCTTCCTCCATGTGGCGGATGATCTTCACATTCGGAGAAAGTGTTTCAGCGAACTCCGGCAGCAGTTCGGGTGGGCCACAGAGCACTGTCTGTGCACCGAATTTGGTGAGCAGGTGAATGTTCGATCGGACGACACGGCTGTGCTGGATGTCGCCGACCATCGTCACCTTCAGCCCCTTCAGAGATTTGCGATGGCGAAGGATGGTATAGGCGTCAAGCAATCCCTGTGACGGATGTTCGTGCATACCATCACCCGCACTAATGATTGGGATGCGAAGGTTCCTGGCCAGCACATGTGGAGCGCCGGATGAAGGGTGACGCACAACAATGCAGTCAGCGCCCAGGGCCTGCAGCGTCTTTCCCGTGTCCACCAGCGACTCTCCCTTTTCAATACTTGAGGCAGATGAACTGATCAGTGAAGTGTGCGTGCCCAGAAGTTTCGCTGCAAATTCAAACGACACACGCGTGCGGGTAGAGGGCTCATAGAAAAGCAGAGCAATGCGCTTCCCGCGAAGCAGAGGCCGTGGCGGGCGCGCCTGCATCCTGCGCGCCAATTTGAGAATAGAAAGGATTTGTTCCGGGGTTGTTTCTTCCAGTCCGAGAAGGGATTGGGTGCGGGCCATTCGTTAAGCCGTTCGCTCCACCAGCATCACTTGTTCCTCGCTGTCCACCTCGCTAAGGCGGACCTCTATGATTTCCATGTCCGTGGTTTGCACGGTGCGTCCCACAAAGGCAGCTTCAATCGGCAGCTCGCGATGGCCGCGGTCAATCAGCACACAGAGTTGTACCCGGCGAGGCCGTCCGTGGTCGAACAGCGCATCCATGGCGGCGCGCACGGTGCGTCCGGTATATAGCACATCGTCCACCAGGATCACGTTCTGGCCCACAATCTCTACTCCCAGCGGTGTCGATTTTTGAATCACGGGCGCGTGTCCCACCGTGGAAAGATCATCTCGGTAGAGCGTGATATCCAGCGTGCCCACCGCCACCGGCGTCTTCTCGATCTGCTGGATCAGATTGCCCAGCCGCGCGGCAATTGGAACGCCCCGGCGTTTGATCCCCACCAGGGTAAGGTTTTCCACTCCGTTATTCTTTTCTACGATCTCATGGGCAAGACGGATCAGCGTGCGCTCGATCTCAGAGGCGGACATGATCCTGCCTTTTTCGCGCAGGTTGGGCAGACGGGAAGTGGTACTGGACATGGTCTCTCGCATGATATCTGAAGCAGGCATGTACGGACAAACAACGCGCGGACCATTCTAAGAAATACGGGTTTTAGCCTGATTTAATGTGTCGCGGGCTTAGATATCAAATGGTAGTTCCGCACAGCCAGAAAGCCCTCCCATCCCGCAATGGCGAAGGGCAGCACCCGCTCCAGCTTGTGATGATTGGTCTTGTGCGCCAGATACATGCTCCCGCCCATGAAGGCAAAACTGGCGACGCTGTACATGGCAGCCCCGGCCCGGCTCTGCACAAACGGCCGGGCAATTGGGTTCATCTCATGAAAACCCGGCAGCCCCAGCCCTTTCTGCGTGGAAAGAGCGTCTGCGCTCAATCCCGCCGCCAATGCGGAGAGACCGAAAGCGTTTTGCAGGTCAAAGAATTTGTGTTGTACTTCGCGCCGCGGCTTAACCAGAACCATTGCCGGAGCAGGTGCTGCCAATGGAGCTGACGGAAACGCTGTATCCAAAAACGCCGGAGGAGCAACGCTGGCGCTGGTGACGGGAGCAGTAAATACCGCCGACGCTTGCGGCACGCCGTTTGAGGCCGTTGTTGCAGGTGCAGTTTTATCAGCGGCAGCGGCGGAAAGACTGAATGCCGCGCAACATAATATGAACCCAATGACCGATTTCAATGGACGCCCCCCTGCCCTGACACGGGCCCTGTTCGGGGGAAGCGGTGACCGTGCAAAAACTAAGTTGTATTCAAAGGCTGCATAGATTCTGACTGGCTGGCTTGCACGGAAAAATAAGGCCCTCCACTCAGAGAGAACAGTTAAGAACCTTACTTGCCCGGAAGTGCAATTTCTCTTCATACTGCGCCGGGTTGTTCTCGAAAATGGCTGTCACTCTGGACGGCTACATTGCGCGCCGGACGGCAGTC
>DASUBD010000454.1:0-7283 GCA_035763445.1 Candidatus Angelobacter sp. | reverse complement strand
CAGGCCCGCTCAGAGATGGCCACAATCGGCAAGCGCCTGGAGCAGCAGTATCCTGACTTTGATACCGGCACCTCGATCATTGTGAACCAGATGCAAGCCCAACTGGTCCAGAACATCCGGCCTGCGCTGTTGATGATCCTTGGCGCGGTTGGATTCGTGCTGCTCATTGCTTGCACCAACGTGGCCAATCTCCTGCTCGCTCGGGCTACTGCGCGGAAGAGAGAGATAGCCGTGCGGACCGCGATTGGTGCCAGCCGATGGCGTGTTGTCCGCCTGGTGCTCACAGAGAGCATTCTGCTTGCGTTGATAGGCGCTGGACTTGGCTTGCTTCTGGCCAATGCAGCCGTGCCTCCGCTACTCCATCTCGGGGCGACGAGCCTTCCTGCCAACGCCAACGTGGGCATTAATTCCACGGTGCTCTTGTTTACCACCGTGCTCGCGGTTCTGTGCGGAATGCTTTTTGGCCTTGCTCCGGCGCTGCACATGGCAGGGCTTGATCTGCGCTCCGCGCTGAATGAAACGGATCGCGGCGCGGTTGGCACAGGCGTGATGAAACTACGCGGAGTGCTCGTCGTGAGTGAAGTGGCGGTGGCCATGCTTCTGCTGGTTTGCGCTGGATTGCTCATCCGCAGCTTTGATCGCCTTTCCAATGTCGCGCCCGGCTTCAGCGTCGATCACATCTTGATTGCCGATCTTCTGGTTTCGCCCGCCGCCCATCCTGACAAGACTGAGCGCAATGCTTTTTTTGATCGCGTAGTGGAACGCGCCGCAGCGCTCCCCGGAGTCCGTTCCGCGGGCGCAGCGTCGTTCCTGCCTGTAAGCGGAGCAGGTGCCATCATCCATTTCAATATTGAGAACCGTCCGCCCAAAAGTCCGGGTGAATATGTCATGGCGAATTACCGCGTCGTCAGTCCCGACTATCTGAAAACCATCGGTATTCCTCTTCTGAACGGCCGCCTGATCAACGACGCAGACCGTGAAAATACGCTGCCCGTCGTGGTGATCAACACAACCATGGCGAAAACTTTCTTCCCTGATGAATCGCCGCTGGGCAAGCGCCTGCAGTTGGGAGCCACGCCAGATAAAAATACGCCGTGGATGGAAGTGATCGGCGTTGTGGGTGACGTGAAGCAATCTCTGGCCAGTGAAGCGCCCACTGAGATGTACGTGCCTTATCGCCAGGCGATCAAGGAGCTGCCGGTCTTCAATCTTTCTCTCGTCCTGCGTACCTCGGGCGATCCGCGAACACTGGTGTCATCTTTGACCAGCGCCGTTCATGAAATTGATCCCAACCAGCCTCTGGTAAAGATCCGTACCATGGAAGAAAATCTTTCTGCTTCTGTGGCGCAGCCGCGCTTCCGTACCGTTCTGCTGGCGATTCTTGCCGGGCTTGCTCTACTGATTGCAGCCGTAGGCATCTACGGCGTCATGGCATTTTCCGTCAGCCAGCGTACTCGCGAAATCGGCACCCGCATGGCCCTGGGCTCGACCTCCATCCAGATCTTTCACCTTGTCATCGGCGATGGCCTTCGTCTCACGCTCATCGGCGTTGTCACCGGCCTGGTGGCTGGAGTCGCTTTTGCTCGCGTGCTCTCCAGCTTTTTGTTTCAGATTGGGTTCGTTGATCCGTTCACCATGATTGCAGTAGCCATGTTGCTGACTGCGATGGCGCTAATGGCGTGCTATATTCCCGCTCGAAAAGCTACCAGGGTTGATCCCACCGTGGCGCTACGTTACGAATAACGGCACTTGAGGCGCTCAGGAAAGATTTTTTTTAACGAATCTCCGAAACCTCCAGGCAATCGCTGAATCTATATTTAGTTGTTCAGAAGGGAAGCGCCGTATGTTTTGCTCCAGGAGCCGCCGCAAGCCGCGCCAGCAGGTGAATGAATACGCCACCCAGAATGATTTCCAGAAGATCTTTTCTGAAGACATGGCCGGGTTGCACTTGCTGGCCCTCCTCTTGACCGCGGACTCGAACATGGCAGAGCAGGTCTTTGTGGCTGGACTGGAAGACAGCATCCATGGCAACCCCGTGTTCCGGCAGTGGGCCCGCTCATGGAGCCAGCGAGCAATCATTAAGCGCGCCATCAAGGCCGTGGCGCCGTCGGCCGGCGAACCCCAGGGCGCCGCTGCCCCCGTCCATCCGCAAACCGGCAACCCTGAGCTGGACCAGCTGGTTCAGGCCGTTGCCGGGCTGGATACTTTTGAGCGCTTTGTCTTCGTGCTTTCAGTGCTGGAGGGATATTCAGTATCTGAATGCGCAACTCTGTTGGCGTGTACCCTTCGCGACGTTGTTTCCGCGCGCGCTGCGGCGCTCAAAGAATTGGCAGCCGCTCAGGTGCCAGAATTCGTCATTCCGCAGCAGTCGCCCGTGGCAGTGTGGAAATCGTTGTTCACCTCTGCGCAAGCGTCCTAATCAGGACAAATCGAGACTGCCGCTTTTGTGGTTGAATCGATCCTGCTGGGGTATACCAGCGAAAGCTCTGGACAACGTCGCTGCGGAAAACTGATACAATGAATCAGCGCAACGTCGCACCTCACGGAGAGGTGGCCGAGTGGCTGAAGTTGAGCCGTTTTGGCAGCGTGAGCGAGGGCAAAGCCGAGCGGGAGCTGCCAGGCGAAATCCCGAGCGTAGTCTGCGAGGGAGCTCAAACGCACATTGGCATGATCGCATTTGTTCTTTTCCAGCCTTATGAGTACGGAGAGGTGGCCGAGTGGCTGAAGGCGGCGGTTTGCTAAACCGTTATAGGGGCTAACACCTCTATCGGGGGTTCGAATCCCCCCCTCTCCGCCAGAATTTTCAACAGATTATCCGCTATTTCTGATTCCATTGTTCTGGAATGAACACATCAAAATCGTCGCGAACAAAAGTTTTGTCCTCGATTAACGACTGAGAAATGCCACCCCTCTCACCTACAAAATGGTGGAAGCTTCTTCTGAGCCACTTGGAACGTGCACCTTTATTTGCCATCGGCGTTCAGCACTTATCAGCAGAAAAAGACAAGGGCTTCTCGATCCAGGCATGGTTGTCACTTGGGAAATGAAGGAAGTCAATTCTTTCAATTTTTCCCCGGGCCATCCGATCAGGAACGGCGGAACACCATAAACAATATTCGTCGGCCTGCGAATGAACAAGTCCGGCATCGGCTGCACAGAACCCTGACGCATCCAACATCCGCTGCACGGCTTTGCGTGAGTAAAGCGTGCAAATAGAAGCCGGATCTCAGCCCGAGCTTTTTCTGAATCAGGCTTAAAGCCAGGAAGCAATAGCGCATCCACTTTCAATATTCTGTGGTCTATTCTCAAACCGCTGCGGCCGCTGTCATCTGCAGGCTGTGCACCCAGAAGTAAATCCAGCGGCATGTTCTCCCACTCCTTGATTCTTCCACTGTTCGAATAATCACACTGCAACGTGCTCTGGATCACGGCGCGTGCTGGTAATAAAAGTAAGATTGTTCGCGGAGTTGATACATTTAGCTCGGTGAATAGTGAAACTTGATCGATCGAATGTGGAAACGGTACGTGTCTGCTTCAGCTATTTTTTAAATTGGAAATCCCCCACCATTTGACACCCAGAGTGGACACTCGATCCACCGAAGGCAAGCCGCACCTCTATTCCTGAGTATGTTTGAGGAGGTCACCAATGAGTGGCACTGCTTTGAGCCGAGGGATACTTGCTCTTGGACTTATTGCCTTGTCGGTATTCCCAACCGTGGGATGCGGAGTCCACCCCAAAGCCGCCGCAGCCGCAACACCAATGCCCGCGCCTGTTGCGGTCTCGGTCACACCGAATACGGGCACCGCCTCCAGCGCAGTGTTCCAGGCCGTGTACTCCGATCGAAACGGTGCAACCAATATCACTGCCGACATGTTGATCAACCACGTGGACACCTGGGCCGGAGCTTGCGGAACACGCTACGACCAGGCCGCCAACGGTTTGTTCATCATTAATGATGCCGGCAACGGATGGGTTGGCCCCATTACACCCGGGGCCGCGGGTGCGCTGCAGAACAGCCAGTGTGTGCTCAATGGCGCCACTTCTTCAGCCGCCGTTTCTGGCAACAATCTAACCGTCACCTTTGACGTGAGCTTCCTGCCGGGATTCGTCGGCGAGAAGAATATCTACCTGCTGGCGAAGAATAAGACGACTAACCTGGAGTCGGGATGCACGCCTCTTGGCACCTGGAGCCTGGCAATATCATCTTCCTTCATCAGCTTGCCGGCTGGCAAGAACCCCGAGGGCATGGCTGTTAACCCGATAACGCACAAAGCCTACGTCGTCGGCGAAGTTGATGATCCCGACCGGCAAGTCGTGATGGTTTTCGACGAGGCTGCGCTTCACGGGAGTGAACCCAAGCTGATCGTGATTCCAGATGAAACCGAATACATCACGGTCGACCCGCTGAGAAACCGAATCTATCTTTCAACAAGGTACTCGCTCGATGACGAGGAAGGTGGAGACATAGACTCAGACGCGGTCTTTCATGCCCAAGCGACGAGCCCTACTTTGGGCACGCTCAGCGTGATCGACGGTGGGACAGATACGCTTATTGCCAGTTATCAATTTCCGGAGAGCGTCGAGCCGGAGGGCGTTGCGGTCGACGTAGACAGGAACGTTATCTATGTCGGATTGAAGGCGCCCAACCCGGAACCTGCAAACGGAGTATGCCCTTGGGGAACATGGTTCATTGATCGGGATGGCGAGGAGGAATGCTGGACTGCCGGAAGCATTGCTGCGTTTAATGGCGCCGACATAATGATCGGGCCAATCAAGACCATTCCTGCTGGGGATGATCCGGAAAGCGTCGTCTTCGTGAACAACAGGATCTATGCCGCCAATGAAGATGACGGAACGGTCACGATCGCTCGCGCAGTGAATCCGGACGGCAGCGGCGGCGAGTTAATTACGGATACTCCCGCCTATTCGGCAGCGCTTCCACCATACAGCCTGGGCATCTTTCACCGTTACGGGCCGGACACTTTGGCGTGTCCCGATAAAGTGTATGAAGCAGACAAGATGGCAGTGGGCTGGGATGGCTCGGCCTGGTCGGTATACATCACCGATGACAAATCCCGCCTGGCAAAAATCCAAGCGGCAGAAGTTGCCGGCGAGGCCACGATTCCGGGTGCTACGCAATGCGTAGTTACTGCCAATAGTGACGAAAATGGTCTAAACACGGCCAACAATGTTTCGTTCATGCAGACAAGCTCAACAAAGCCAAAATCTGCTGTGTACGTAGTATCGGAACAGAACACAGTGGCAATCCTCGATTCCAAGACATTGACGCCTGAAGCAACCATCAAAATTCCGAGTGCGGTCCATATGGATGCCATCGCTATTGATGGCGCCGCGCACCGCGTCTGGATAACCGACGAAGCTCTGATGACAGTATTTGTACTGCAGGGTGCGTGTGCAAACGGCAGCGGCGTCTGCGAGGAGGAAACAATAACTGAATTCGCCGCTATGACGGAACCTCCCCCTGGATCAACTCTCACGGGCAGCACAGTTACGTTTTACTGGACTGCGGCGCCCGGAGCAAACGCTTACGAGGTTTGGGTAGGTACAACCTCAGGGACGCAAGATGTAGATGTGGTTTCGACGACCGGCTTGTCGGCTACGTTCACCAACCTGCCGGTGAATGGCATTCCATTATTTGTGAGACTTTATACACTCACAGGCGGTGTTTGGCACTTTAACGAATATACATATACGGCTGCCACGCTATCGACAGCCGCAACTGCCTCGCGAGTAGCTGGCGCAAAGCGGACGAGCCACAAGCTACATTCGGCTAGACGGCGGCCGAGCCAACCCCTCACCAACTCTGGGAGGGCACGGCCCTGAGTGCAGATAAATTGTCGTTGTTGCGAGGGTGGCCTGCTGACATCGGCTAGCCACCTCCGCATTAAACACCGTCCCTGTGTTTGGGAAACCGTACACGGCACCTGAGTGATCGCACAGACGCAACAGGCCGTGATGGGATGGGTTTTGGCATAAAAACTGGAGATTACGGGGTTGACGAGATGGCTCGTGAGCGGCGTTTTTGTGCGCACTGTATCCACTTCGCACAATTAGAACTTGACCATGACGAAGTCCGGACTCATCTAAACTAGAAATTTCTCACACAAGCGACTGCCGCAATTGAATGCCGCGCTCCGCGACGAGCCTTCCTGCCGTGACACGAGCAACTCACATCGGAGTGTGTCGCAGGTCACTGCTCATACTATTTCCCCGCAATAGTGTAAGTAGCTGAATGTTAGTTTCGGAGGTAAACTGTCATGTTACGTCGCGTACTACTTCTATCCATCTGCCTCGCATTGAGCTCCCTCATCTTTGCCCAACAGCCCGGAAATCCTAAAAGAGGTCCGCAGGCTGTCAGCAGCGGCAAGAGCATTGCGGCCGGTACGCTGACGCACAGGACAGCAACTCGACATCGCAGTTTCCACAGGTTCAGCACACGAAATCGAACACTGAAGAGCGCGACAAGGGCCTCGCTGCAATCCCAGATCGCTCTGGCGCCGATAGGGCAGTACGGGCTGCACAGCACAGTGAGTCTTACGCCCTCCACTCCGGAGTTCACAGTGGTCGACCCGTTCAGGAACGGGTTGACCCCCAGTAATCCGCTCAAGCCCGCCCGACCTTTCTGGTACTCGGTCGACAAGAATGGGCTCACGATCATGGGACTCCGTACCGAGACGACCGGGGCGCTGATGGTAGGCGGGCCACCGATCCACGTTGTTGAGAACCAGATCGTCGGCTACGTTCCATGGCCCGACGCCATCGCGATCGCGCAGCCCGATGGTGAAGTGCCGACGGACCCCACGATCACAGAGGACCATGCTAAGTTCGCATGGCGTAGCGAGGTTGGTGGCGCTTGGGAGCCGGTTGGGATTACGGTGTCGTATCCGACGGAAGAGGCGCTCGCCAGCAACTCGGAGACCCCGCCCACCTACGTTTACGTGGTGATGAAGCACTCGGGCTATGAGTGGCAGAGCACACCTCAGGCCGATCTCCCCGCCGGGCGCGACCCGAACGTTCGCGACAAAATCGTCCCCCAATCCGACCTCACTAAGGATGGTTCGCTGTTGGTGCAAGTTGATGTGAGCCAACCGGATTATCCGGTGGATCTGTTCCCGACGGGGCCGCCCATCGGGGGCGGGCTCCTCGGGCACAACGCGGGCCAACCGGCATTTGATCCGGCGACCGAAGGCTCGGCCTACGTCGCTAGCATGCCGTCCATGTCCCTGCCGACGACGCCCCAGGTGCCCAATGACCTCACGTC
>DASUBD010000453.1:0-3173 GCA_035763445.1 Candidatus Angelobacter sp. | reverse complement strand
GTGGACGTGACGGTAAATCCGACGGTAGACACCATCACGATTACTTCCGTGACGTACCGCACCGGCAAGGCGGAGCTCACTGTGAACGCAACCGATAACACGCCTAATGTCCAGCTGACATGCACACTCAATGTCATCAATCCCGCAACAGGCCAGGATTGGACCGGAGTTATGGGACCGACGAGCCCTCCGGAACCTGGTTCTTACACCATCATATTTACCGGCGTAACTCAGCCGACGTTAGTGACCATCACTTCCAACGCAGGAGGCAAGGCAACGTCCGGTGTTACCCAAGTGAAACCGTAAATAAAGGCGCGGCTGCCGTATCGCTCCCCAGCAGACCACATTGGGTCTGCCGGGGACCCGCGGTTCGGCAGCCGCGTCCTATGAGATCTGAACAGCCTCATATCTTTTGATCGACTGCCTCTCGCCATAATCTCAGAAACGCTCTACCACCCTCCAGCATCCCTATAATGTAGAGTTCGAGTTTTCCGGACGCGAAGGCAGCGACATGCGATCGCATATCAGGCTGGGCCGCATTTTCGGGATTGAAGTCGGCATTCATTACAGCTGGTTCATCATCGCCCTGCTGATTACTTTCAGCCTGGCCGACCACTTCCGCACCGTCAACAAGGACTGGAGCTCCAGCGTAATCTGGGGCGCAGCCCTGCTCACTGCCATCCTGTTTTTTCTTGGCCTGCTGGCGCATGAGCTTTCACATTCGCTGGTGGCCCGCGCGCGCCATCTGCCGGTGAGCCGCATCACTCTCTTTGCGCTCGGTGGTGTGTCCGTGATCGAAAAGGAATCTCCTGACGCCAAGACAGAATTTTTCGTGGCCATCGTCGGACCCATCACCAGCGTCGCGCTTGGGGCCATCATGTTGTGGATTGCCCATCTTGTAAGCGCCAATGTCGAGGCTACTCCGGGCTCGGCGATTCTTTACTATCTTGGCGGCATCAACATCATGCTGGGCCTGTTCAACATGCTGCCCGGCTTCCCGCTTGATGGCGGACGCGTGCTGCGCAGCATTCTCTGGGGCGCAACTCACAATATGGAGCGCGCCACCAAAATGGCCTCGCGGGTGGGCCAGGCGGTTGCCATTCTCTTTATCGTAGGGGGCATATGGGAGTCTTTCGCAGGCCAGAACATAGGCGGTTTGTGGATCGTCTTCATCGGGTGGTTTCTCCTTCAGGCAGCCGGAGCCAATTACCTTGAAGTCCAGATGCGCCATGCGCTGGAAGGCGTTCGCGCTGAAGACCTCATGTCACAGGATTGCCCCATGATTGAGGGCGCCATGAGCGTGCAGGATTTTGTAGATCATTTTCTTCTGCGAACCGCGCGCCGCTGCTTCCTTGTCATGGTGATGGACCGCCTCGCCGGCCTGATTACGCCTAATGAAGTTCGAAACCTCGATCGCGAACTCTGGTCCATGACTCCGGTTCAGCAAATTATGAAGCCGCTCGAGAAGGTCCGCTCTGTCGCGCCGGAAACTCCGGTCTCAGATGTGCTGGAGTTGATGGGCAAGGAAGACCTCAATCAGGTCCCCGTAGTGGCCGATGGCGCGCTCAAAGGCATGCTCACGCGCAATAACATTCTGCAGGCGCTGCGAGCCAGGATCGAATTGAAGAAGGCCAGCTGAATTTTCAGCGCGAAAGAATGCCTGAGGCATTCAGTTCAAATCGAATTTCAATTCGCACCAACTACAACCAACTAGAGAAGGATTAGCTACTGCACAGCCGAGGGCGGCTGTGCCACACCATTCTGGTCAATGCCGACACTGTAATAGAAACTGTCGTTTTGCGTTAGAAGGCCGCGAAGGCCAGTTCCAGCAGTGTTTTCTGCTCCATCTCATGCGCCGTATGCGAACCCGTGGCCGGCGTGGATGACCACGACCGTTTGACCGTCCGCAATGACTGGCCGTGCAGCAGACGCTCCAGGCGGGGCGCCACAAAGAACAGGGCTCCCATATTGGCAGGCTCCTCCTGCACCCACAGGAACTCGCGCGCATTACTATGCTGAGCAAGCGCGGCTTCCAGTTCAGCGGCAGGAAATGGAAACATCTGCTCAAGGAAGATAATGGCCGTACGCTGGCCGTTGCGGCGCTTGCGTTCACGCCGCAGCTCATGCCCGATCTTTCCAGTGCAGAAGATAATCCGTTCTGCATTGGTGATCTCGGGGTCCTGGATTACAGGATGGAACTCTCCGCTGCTCAACAGGCCGACAGGGCTGGCCGCATCCGGATGGCGCAGCATTCCCTTGGGAGTGAAGACGATCAAAGGTTTGCGCCAGCTTCGCAGCGCCTGACGTCGCAGCAGATGAAAGTATTGAGCCGCTGAAGACGGCTGCGTCACCTGGATGTTGTCCTTAGCCGCCAATTGCAGGTAGCGTTCAATGCGCGCGCTGGAGTGCTCCGGCCCCTGTCCTTCATAGCCGTGGGGCAACAGCATGACCAACCCGGAAAGTAATCCCCACTTGTCTTCGCCGGCCACCAGGAACTGATCAATGATCACCTGCGCGCCATTGGCAAAATCGCCAAACTGCGCTTCCCACAGCGTGAGCCCATCGGGATAGTCGCGGCTGAAGCCATATTCATAGCCCAGCACCGCAGCTTCAGACAGAATGGAGTTGTAGGCTTCAAACCACGCCTGATCGGGCGCGATGTTGCAGAGCGGAACGTACTCCTGCTCAGTTTCGGTATCGATCAGCACAGAATGGCGCTGGTTAAAGGTTCCGCGTCGCGAATCCTGGCCTGAAAGCCGAATCGGAATGCCTTCACGCACCAGCGATCCGAAGGCCAGTGCTTCCGCCATCCCATAATCCAGGTTCAGCTTCCCTGATCCCATCTTCTGCCGCTGTTCCAGCAACTTCTTGATCTTGGGATGGATGTTGAACCCGTCAGGATAAGTCGTCAGTTTCTCGGTGATCTGGTGCAAAACATCTTCGGGCACCGCCGTTGCGACCTCAAGAGAGGCGCTGTAGCGGCCACCCTGATACTTGTCCCAGTACGCAGGCAGTTTGCGCAGCACTGGAGACTTTTCCATCTTCGCGGCCTTGTCGTAAGCCTCGTCAATGCGCTGCCGGAAACGTGCAGACATTTCGCTGGTATCGATCTTGTGCTGGGCCGCGTAGGTCTCAAACAGCGGCGGATGTTCATTGATCTTCTTGTAAAGCAG
>DASUBD010000452.1:0-7202 GCA_035763445.1 Candidatus Angelobacter sp. | reverse complement strand
ACCTTTTCACCCTTACCGCGGCCTTGCGGCCGAGGCGGTATATTCTCTGTGGCACTTTCCGTCCAACGCCCTTGAAGGCGCCGTCCCGGACGTTATCCGGCACGTTGCTCTGTGGAGTTCGGACTTTCCTCTCTCTTTCCGCGCAGCCCAGGAAAACCTGTCGTTCACGGAAGGACAGCGACCATCCGATCTGGCATCAGCTAACCTATATTATAGGACGGATTTCTGCGCCAACGTACGCAGAAATCGCAATAAGCCGCTTCTCACTAATTTGGTGTTTGGGGTTTCAACTCCTTGATAAATATGGTTCGTCGCTGCCTATCCATTCTTGCTCTGCTGGTAATTTCTTCCGCTCTCTACGCCTGGGTTTTTGACTTCCGCCCTCCCACGCCTCAGGAGCGGAGGGTTCTGGAAAGATTCTCACAGGTGATTGATCAGGTTCTTGCTCAATTTAAGAACGCCGACTGGGAAGAGAATGTAGACCGTTCGCTGGCTGAAGTTGAAGTCAATCCAAATTATGACTACCCGCTCCATCTCAATACGTTCGTGCAGCGCACATACGATGTAAGGGGGAGTTCCGAGCGCTACAAGGAGCAAGTTCTTCCCTTGGTCAAGGAAATGGTGCAGAGCTCAGACCTGGAGCAAAAGAAAGAACTCAATCAGCAGATACAGGACCTCATGCACGTCCAGGTGCGCATACGGATTAACCAGCCCCATATTGCAGTCATACCAAAACCGGAGGAAAACCAGGACCTGCAAATCCCGGGCGCCGCAATCGCGTACAAGATCAAGAATGAAGACTACTCCAGTGGTGTCGCATATGTGCTTCTCTTTGGAGATGTCCATGCTCTCCAGTGGAACCCGGAACACAACTGGTTCGATTACAACTTCGTGCATGCCGCCGGCACACCCGCGATAGAGAATGTGGAGTTCAGGATTTATGGCGCGGAGGATCGCATCCAGGAGCTGCTGCAGAATGTTGACTGGAAGCAGGTTAATAATGCGCTGACGCCGGCACAGGGGAGCCCGGCGCCCACCGGTAGTGCCATCCCGCAGAACTAGCGTGTTACTGGAGTTGATGGCAGCATCTAAGTATTTTCGGCTTTTCATATGTAGCTGCAGGGACGTTCTGCTCCCACCGGTGCAGAGTAGAATGGAAATACACCTAAGATGCTGAAGTTTTTTCCAGGCTTGCTGGCAGCTGTGCTGTCATTGTGCGGAATGGGATTTTATGTGCTCTGCATGTGGAGTGCCCGCTCATTCCGGAAAGCCATTCGCAACAAGATTCAGGACTTTACGCCGCCCGTTTCCATCCTCAAGCCGCTTCGCGGTGTCGATCCACAGATGTACGAAAGCTTTCGCAGCCATTGCGTGCAGGATTATCCGAGTTACGAAATTATCTTCGGCGTAAGCAACGCAGATGATCCGGCAGCCGAGGCCGTGCAGAAGCTGATGAGCGAATATCCGCAGGTCGCGATTCGGCTGGTGATATGCCCTGAAGTATTGGGGAACAATCGCAAGGTCAGCAATCTGGTCCAAATGGCAAGGCACGCCGGCTTTGATCATCTTCTCATCAATGATAGTGACATTTACGTGCCTCCGGATTACCTGCGGCATGTGATTGCACCCTTTGTTCGCGCTGAAGTGGGAATGGTGACTTGCCCGTATCGCGGCATACCTGCGAACACTCTGGGTTCGAAACTGGAATCGCTTGGCATCAGCACGGATTTCATTCCCGGAGTTCTGGTGGCTCGGCAGATTGAAAACGGCATTCATTTTGCTCTCGGCTCCACTCTGGCCATGTCCCGCAAGGCGCTCGACTCCATTGGTGGATTGCGGCCCCTGGTGAACTATCTGGCTGACGATTTCGAACTGGGCTTCCGCATTTCCAAGGCCGGCTATGAAGTTGTGCTGGCGGATATTGCGGTTGAGACTCATTTGCCCGCATACAGCTTTGTTGAATTTTTCCAGCACCAGATGCGATGGGCCCGCAGTACGCGTGACTCCCGGCGAATGGGCTATGTCGGGCTTCTTCTCACCTTCGGGCTGCCGTGGGCCCTCCTTGCCGTACTTTTCACTGCAGGCGCATGGTGGTCATGGCTGTTGCTGGCACTTGCGACCGTGATGAGGTTCGCAGTTGCGTTTCAGGTGGGGCTTGGAGTTGTTCACGATCGCTCAGTCCTGAAATATTTCTGGCTATTGCCTTTGCGTGACATGGTGGCGTTCTGGGTATGGTTTTCAAGTTTTGCTGATAACAAAGTCCACTGGCGTGGTGACGTGTTTATTCTGGAAAACGGCCGGATCAGGCCGGCAAGTCATCGCGACGACAAGCTCATCGCTGCTGCTGATCCAGACGACAAGGTTTCGGCTCATTGGTAATCACCAATTTGCCTCCCCATTCCGCCAGTATGCAGGCCTCGCGCTTGCTCACGTAATCGGGAAGGCTCTCCTTATGCGGGCATGCTTCCGCCGGCCGGTTCCCGGCAGCAGCGTTGGCATCGGTCAGCAGAAAAATTGTTCGTGGGCCTTGCCACAGTTTTTCAAAGCTGCTGTCATCATCGAAAATTTTCGACGCATCGGGAAACTCTGATCCGTACCAGATGTTATTGCACCGCCCATTCAGGATACGAATCTGCCGATGGGTATAAAAGTTCACACTGGAACCTGTTTCATAATCGCCGTTGACCTCAATCATTGCTCCGGGCTTCCAGTGGTTCTCAATTTTGTGCGCCAGAACTCGCGATGACAGCACGGGCGAGAAGATCTCCAGTCCTCTGTGGGCCGCCAGCAAAAAAGCGACCATCATGCCCGCGAGGACCAGGTTCGCTGGAAGAGTTCTGTTCTTCCGCCGCAGGAACCAATTGAGGATGGTTCCCAGAGCAAAAGAAATGCCGGTCAGCAGCAGTGGGCCTTTGAATGCGCCCATGGCTTGAGGCGTGAGATCGAGAAAGTGCCCGAATGAAAGCGCGTAATCCTGCGGATTCTTCTTTAGCAGTTCCGCAATGTCATAACCGGCCGGGGGAGTCTTGGCCTTCACTGCAAGGAAAATGCACGCAACGCACGCAGCAACTCCGATGAACAACATAACCAGCGATGATTTGCGTCCACTTTTGCGCTCGCGGCTGTCCAGCGGCGAAAGAGTTTCCTGTGCCAGCCAGCCTCCCAGCAGCAGGGCCAAACTGGGAACACCGGGAATTACGTAGTATTCCTGCCGGCTGGAAAAGCTGAAGAATACAAGGATGACCAAGGCCCAAAGCGCAAACAACAGATTGCCGTGTTGGCGTGGGGTGAGGCTGCTCCGCCACTCTCGCACTCGTACCGGCACCTGACGCAGCGCCTGAACCAGGAACGCGGTCCACGGCATCAGCCAGACCAGCATCAGCCCCCAGAAGAGAAGGATCGGGACCGTGTCATAGTCAGCGGGATAGCGTTTATTGAGATACCGCAGGAAGTGCTCGTTGACAAAGTAGAACCAGAAGAAGCCCCTCGCCTGCCCTTGTGCCGGATTGCGAATCCCCGCCAGGATGTGCCAGGGTGCAGCAATCACCAGGAAAACCACGAAGCTTGAAAGCAGGCGCAGCCGCAGCAGGTGCCGCAGATTCCCCGTGAGCAGCAGGAATAGAAAGATCGTGCCTATAGGAAAAACCAGTCCGATCAGTCCCTTTGTAAGGACATTGAGCGCCATGGTGGCAGCAATGCCCCAGCACATCCAGCGCGACGGATGCTCTCCTGTATCGCTTTGTTCCAAAGTGCTGAAAAAAAAATCAAAGCCAATGGCCAGCCACAAACCTACTGCCATATCAGGAATCAGAATGCGCGTGAAGATAAACGGCCCAAAACCAGTGGCCAGCACCAGCGCGGAATAAAAGCCGCCTTCCTCCCCGTATGCCCGTCGGCCCAACCGGTAAACAACCAGCAGCAGCGCCAGCACACCCAGCGCGATGGGCAGCCGCGCCGACCATTCGTGGACGCCGAAGACTTTGAAACTGGCGGCTGTACACCAGTACATCAGCGGCGCTTTTTCCAGATAGCGAAAGCCGCCGTTTATGTGAAGGGTGACCCAGTCTCCACCTGTTGCCATTTCCCGTGCTGCTTCGGCGTGCACGGTATCAGCATCGTCAAACAGGGCCGGTTGGAAGATGCTGCTGACGTAGATGACGGCCCAGACCAGAATGATGGTGCTGATGAATAACCGGCGATGACGCGAGGCACTTTGAAGGCTGGATGGCGAATGCAACGCCGCGAGAGTCTGCTTTGGCATGAACCCGTCATTATATTCGGGCGAGTCTGATAAATTTTGTGGAGTTCACTCTTCGGTGAACAGCGCGGAGAAATCCATCAGAGCATTCCATGTTGGACTAAAGACGGCTCGGTTTGACCCTGTGACTCGTTAATGAAAGTTCCTCTTACGCTGCCGTCGTTTCTCCCCCAAGAAGTGTCAGCACCTCGCCAGTGACGTAACTGGAGTCTGCTTCGGAGGCAAAAAACACGTACGCGGGAGCAATCTCCTCCGGCTGTGCAGGGCGCTCCATCGGCGTGTCGCTGCCGAATTCAGCAACATCTTCTGCCTTTTGGTCGGCGACATTTAATGGCGTCCACACCGGTCCGGGAGCCACACAATTTACGCGAATTTTTCTGTCCACAAGACTCTGCGCCAATGACTTGGTAAAGGCGTGAATTGCTCCCTTGGTTGCAGAATAGTCGAGGAGGGCCTTGCTGCCCTGCAGCCCTGTAATTGATCCGGTGTTCACAATTGCACTGCCCGCCTTGAGATGAGGAATGGCAGACTTTGCCATAAAGAAGTAGCCGAAGATGTTTGTGTGAAAGGTCTTTTCAAACTGCTCCTCCGTCAGCTCTTCAATCGATTTCTGGTGCTGTTGAAATGCTGCGTTGTTCACCAGAATGTCCAGCCTGCCGTATTCATCCAAAACCTGTTTCACGGCCCAGCGGCAGAATTTAGGGTCGCTCACGTCGCCTGGAATCAACATGCAGGCGCGGCCTTCAGCCTCAACTGCCTTACGGGTCTCTTCGGCATCGCGTTGCTCCTCTCCCAGATAGACGATTGCTACGTCTGCGCCTTCGCGAGCATATAGTACCGCAACTGCCCGCCCGATTCCGGAATCGCCCCCGGTAATCAGTGCAACTTTGTCTTTCAGCTTTTCTGCCCCACGGTAAGCCGGAGCTTCATAGCGCGGCCGCGGATGAATTTTAGATTCCTCCCCTGGTTTCTGCTGGTGTTGGCTGGGGAACGGCGGTTTGGGCTTTTCCTGCCCGGTTTTGTTCTTGTTCTGAAATTCCACCAGTTTCCCTTTTTTGAACTGACCTTCTCCCTGTGTTACATCACGGCTTGCCATGCAGGGTCCCCCAAGTTGTTCCTACGCTGTTTCTCCGGTCTGGTTATACCGTCGGGCTGCGCGCTCCCCCAGCGCGGTCAAGGGAGAACGCGTTACCGCGGATTGGCTTTCTTTTCCCGGCTTCTTCTGTTTTGACGCACCTTCAGCATCGGGAAGCAATTGATTTACCAGAGCCAAAGCACGCAATGTAAGCTCCGGGGCCGCGCCGTGGGCACGCGTCAGGAGTTCAGCCTGCCAGCTAACGGCAAGTTCGGGCTGTCGTCTGCGCGTGGCGTTCACAATCTGCCGTGCAGCGCGTTGCACTGAGATGGAGAACAGCGGATTGGTGCCGCTCAGGGCAAACCACCCATATTCTTTCTCGTGCTTGCCCTTGAATTGAGCATTCAAGTGCGAGCCGGTGCGCATCAGGCCCGGAACCACCGTGAGCACGTGCACGCCATATTGCTTCAATTCGGCGTATAGGCCTTCAGAAAAACCAACAGCCGCAAACTTTGCGCAGCCATAAGGAACCAGGTGAGGTACGCTCACCTTTCCGCCAATGGATGTAATGTTCACAATCCGTCCGGTCCCGCGTTTCACCATCTCCGGAAGCACAGCCAGCGTAGGGTAGACAGTGCCCCAGAACATCACGTCCATTGCCTCTTTGAAGTCGTCGAGGGTTTGCGTCAGGATGGGGCCAACGGAGATGATGCCGGCATTATTCACTAAGACATCAATGCGTCCGAATTCACGGCAAGCACCGGCGATTGCTGACTCAACCTCCTGCTGGTTAGAGACGTCGCAGGCAAATGTCCTTACTTCCCCGCCAATCTGGCTGACCTGATCACGCGCACGGGAGAGCTCCTGTTCATCGCGTGCGCACAAGACCAGCTTGCAGGCGTTTCGCGCGAACTCTTCCGCCATTGCCAGTCCCAGGCCGCGCGAACTGCCGGTGATGAGCACAGTCTGACCACGGAGGTCTTCACCAGCAAAACCAAAAGGCTCCCAGCCCCTGGACCCCCTGTGCCTGATTTGTTCGAAAAGCAACCGGCCGGCAAACGCCGCGCCCAGTCCCACTGCTGCTCCTGCCGCTAACGTCCCTGCAGCCAGCCCGCCCAGAATGATTTTGTTTCTGGTCCTCATAATTACACCTCAAAATGCTTTTCAACCTGCCAGACGTAACTCGGCGTGCGAATTCGCCGGCGGTACGCTGACATCCAACTTTTCTCCCAGAGCAGTGAACGCCTCAATCCAGCTGCGCGAGAACTGGTCTTGAAGGCGGCTGATGGATGGAAACTCGGTCTGCAGCAATGAATAGAAGATGTTCTGCGCGTCCCAGGTATCTACTTTGAACGGCAGCATCTCGAGTATGGACACCAGGACATTCGCCTGCTGCAGCAACTCTGTTTTCCGCGGGGTTTCCTCAATGGCCTTCAGCAATCGGGTAAGCGCGTTGCTCGCCGCATAACCGACTGCGGCTTCTTCAACCTGCACCCCTTCTCGTTTCACCAGTTCCAACAGCATGGAAATGCGCACTGAATCCACCGGATCAGAGCCAAACGTCTTTTCCAGGTCAGAGTTCAGCACAAATTGGGCCGTGATCCGCAACACGTCCGGGACCGGCTGGCCCATTTCCTTGAGAAAACGCAACAGCGGTCCATGCCTCTGGTAAACGCGGTGATAGCTGGCTTCAGCATCTTCGAGCGTTTGCTGGAGGATGATGCCGATGATTCTCTTCTGCTCGTCTTTAAACAATGAGCGGAGCGAGTATTGCATTTCTCCGAAATATTTATCGAGAATCCGCAGTACTTCGGGGAAATCGCCTGCGGTGAAAGAGGCAATGGCTTCCCCGGCCAGCGCAACATATTC
>DASUBD010000451.1:0-5778 GCA_035763445.1 Candidatus Angelobacter sp. | reverse complement strand
ACTCGAGTCAAAGAGATAGCAATAAAGCTCACCGCTCTTGCTCTGGAGTGACGCCACGTCGTCGGGATTGTGATCATAATCGAGCAGAATGTTCGCATCCCGAGCCACGATAGCAGTTGTGGCGCGATCTCCAATGGCGAGGAGATCGCGGGTTGCCGGGTCTTGCGGCCTGCTGGCTACTGGCTGACGCTGCGGGACAGAAGACGCTGCGCCCTTTCTGCACCCTATCAGGCAGACGCAACCTGCCATGAGCACTGCAGCAAAGAGCAGAGTGGCAGGGCCCCAGCATCTGCCCGACAAAATCCGTTTCAGGGACAATTTGCCTCCTGTGCTCGCTCCTGCAATAAAGCTGGAAAACGGCTGCCCCGATTGTGATCCGGCACGCACATCACAAACAAGGCACGATGGTACGCGTCTGATTTGCCCGCGATGCCTAGCACAAATGGAGCAGCAGCACGCCTGCAGGAGGGCGATCTTTCAATCTAAAGAGTTCTGGATTATTCGGTTAACACTTCATACCGACGCCGCCGGGCAAGATCACTGTGCTATAACATTCCGTTTCGCAAAAAGGAGCCTTCATGCATCGTGCCGCTCGTCTGGCCTTTCCGGCCTTGATCTTGCTTGCCGCGATTGTTGCTTTTGCTCAGGCACAAAAGCGCCCCATCACCGAAAAAGATATCTTCCAATTCAACTGGATCGGCGATCCCCAGATCTCGCCCGACGGTACCCGCGTTGCCTTTGTGAAAGTCTCAGTGGATGAGAAGAAGACCGGGTACGAAACGTCAATCTGGGCCGTGTCCACTAAAGGAGGCGAAGCGCCGCGGCGCATGACCGATGGTAAACATGATTCCTCCCCGCGCTGGTCACCGGACGGCAAGTGGCTGGCGTTTGTACGTACGCCTGATATGCCGAGCGGGCCACCTTCCGGCGCTGGTGCAGCAGGATCTGAACGCGGTGCAGTGCCGCAGATCTATGTTCTTCCGCTGACGGGCGGCGAATCCTGGAAAGTAACTGACCTGCCTCGAGGAACGGGGGCCCCGGAGTGGTCGCCGGACAGCAAATGGATCGCCTTCACCAGCACTACGAATCCTGAGGATCTGGCCAAGGCGAAAAAGCGCGCACAGAAGGGCAAACCGGAAGACAAAGACGCAGAAAAGGGCACGGCAGAAGCTGGTCCGGCCGCGGCCAAACCAACGCCGGAGCCTGAATCTGAGCACGAGAGCGACGTACGCGTGATTACCCGTTCGGTTTATCGCCTTAACGGTCCTGGCTATCTGGACTTCAAACATCCGCAGCACATATGGGTAGTTGCCGCGCCGCAAAGTTCTGAAGACATGGTCACTCCGCACCAGCTCACCAGCGGCAAATTTCAGGAAAACGGAATCATCTGGGCAAGTGATTCCACCCATCTCTACTTTGAAAGCACAAGAGTGGAAGATCCTTCGTACGAGACGCCGCACACGGACATCTATTCGGTTCCCGCATCAGGAGGAGAAGCGCAGAAGGTCTTATCGATCAATATGGGCACCGGAGCCCTCGCTCTCAGCCCTGATGGAAAACGTGTAGCGTTTTGCGCTTCCACCAACCAGCCGGTCCAATCGTACACGGAACCGGATCTTTGGGTGGCAGACCTGACTTCGGGAGCCAAGCCGCACAACCTGACGGAAAAGTTTGACTTCGATGTCTGCAGCGGGGTAGGCGGCGACCAGGGCACGCCCAGAGGTGGCGGCGGTAACAAGGTGATCTGGTCGAAGGACGGCAAGAGCCTTTATGCGGTGACGGCGGAAAAAGGGCAGGCCAACCTCATGCAATTTGATGCCACAACGGGCAAAATTGCGCCGGTGACTTCGGGTAATCAGGCCGTTGAGCGCTATCGAGCGACCGAGGATGGCTCAAGATTTGTGGCCCTGATTTCCACGCCGACGAACATTGGTGACCTGTTCTGGATTGATGGATCCGGCGCGCAGCCGCGCCAGCTGACACACATTAACGAAAAGCTCTTTTCACAGCTTAACCTGACCCAGCCGGAAGAAATTTGGTACACCAGCTTCGATGGAAAGAAAATCCAGGCTTGGATTCAGAAACCGCCGGACTTTGATGCGAGCAAAAAATATCCACTCATCCTGGACATTCACGGCGGACCGCATACAGCTTACGGCTGGGTGTTTGACCACGAGTTCCAGTGGATGGCGGCCAAGGGCTATGTGGTGCTTTATCCCAACCCGCGCGGCAGCACGTCTTACGGCCAGGACTTTGGCAACATCATCCAATACCACTATCCTGGCGACGACTTCAAAGACCTGATGGCCGGAGTGGATGAAGTCCTGAAGAAAGGCTACGTCGATCCAAAGAAATTGGGAGTCACCGGAGGCAGCGGCGGCGGGCTGCTGACGAATTGGGTCATCGGACATACGGACCGTTTCGCCGCGGCGGTTGCGCAACGTGATATCGCAAGCTGGGCCGCATGGTGGTACGCTGCGGATTTCACCCTGTTCCAGCCATCATGGTTCAAGGCTCCGCCATTTGAAGATCCGCAGGATTACGTGAATCGCTCTCCCATCACCTATATCAAAAATGTACACACTCCTTTAATGCTGATTCTTGGTGAAGCTGACTATCGCACGCCACCCGCAGCCGGAGGCGAAGAGATGTTCCGCGCGCTCAAGTTCCTGCGACGGCCGGTGATCATGGTGCGGTTCCCGAACGAATCGCACGAGCTTTCACGCTCCGGGCAGCCGTGGCATCGCGTTGAGCGGCTGGAACATATCGTAGGCTGGTTTGATAAGTACCTGCAGGGTAAGAGCCGTCCGGAGTACGACGATTTGGGTCCCACTGAAGTGGGAGTTCAACCAGGTGAGCTGCCGGGCAAAACGCCCCAACCGGGAGAAGAGACAAAGCCGCCCAAAAGGAGAAAGTAATTCACCACCCGAAAGAACTCAACGAGAGAGCCTTACACAGGCTCTCTTAGAGTTTTTTGCGGCACATGGAGAGCAGCAAGCAGCAGATGCGTCAATTTGCGGTGACTACGTGATTGGTGACGTCGCGCGCAACGGCTACGTCACGTGCAGGCCAGGTTCCAGAAACACAGGCCAACAGATACACGGCGCCAACAATCGCGAATCCATACGCCAGCCCCAATCGATGCGCAGCCGTGCCCACAGCGAATGACAGCCCAAGTTGAAGTGCCGTCGCCGCGAAGTAGAAGGTGTTCTGTACGCGTCCCATGAAGTGTCTTGGCACCATCTCCATGATGCTTGTGGTTATGGCCACTCCGCCCAGAGCACGGCAGCAACCCATGATCACGTAGATAGCCACAGCTCCAATGAGTCCAGTGCTGATCATGACTGCAATCGCGTAAAACTGGTGCCGCAAATGTGTGCCGACGAAAGGCAATGAGATCAGGCAGGTCCCCATCAGGGCCATAGCGACCCCAATCGCTCGGCGATGGCCCGTGCCGCGCAGGATACGTGGAGCGTAAAGCGCACTCACACAAGCGCCCACGGCCCAGCCCGCGTTGAGCCATCCGTATCCAACGGCCCCGGCCTTCAGGATGCGATCACTCAACGGCGCAGTGATGATGCCCTGCGACAGCATGCCTCCCATGAACAGCGCCCAGCAACTGCCCACGAGCAATAATCGCGGACGCTGGCGAATGTAAGAAATTCCTTCATGCAATTCGTGGAAGAAGCGAGCTACTTCGCTCTCGTGGTGCTTCGTGCTCTGCTGCGCGACCACATGCCGCCCTTTGCGGACGAACAAGTAGCAGGTGAAGGAGAAGGCGTAAGTCAGGAAATCTATGAAAAGAACACCGCCCAGTCCGATGTGGTTATAAACAAAACCCACAATGGCGCCCGCTACCAGCCATCCACCCTGGAAGCCGGCCAGGATGAAGCTGTTGGAGTGGGCAAACTCTGATTCCGGCGTAAGCTCCTGGATCAGCGCATTCATAGTGGGCCAGAACATCCAGAAGCCCGCCGCCACCAGAATGCTCATGGCGTAGACTTGCCACAGCTTCGCCGCGCCGTTAAGAGCCAGCGATGCAACCGCCAACACCACCAGACCACGAGATGCGTCCAGAACCATCACCAGCCGGCGGCGGTCCTCGCGATCAATAATGACTCCGCTGAACGGCAGCAGCATCATGGCGGGAATGGTTTGCAGCATCAGCATCAGCCCCAGCGCGGTTTCAGAATGTGTGGCCTGAAGGATGTACCAGGTCACCGCAGCTGAGTTTAAGCCGCTGCCCATCATAGAGATAAGATTGGCGATAAAAATCAGCCTGAGGCCGCGATGCTGAAGGATGTTACGCATGTGTATTCACTTTAGCATCATTCTTCAAGGTGATTCCCGGCTTGCCTCAGAGTAGATGTGTTGCCATAATTCCTGCCCTGTGTTGAATCGGCACATTGCGGGGTGGTCAAGGTTTGCTGTGATGGCAGCGGGACTGGCGTTTGCCGCTCCAGCGCCCACTACGGTCAAGCCATTTACCGCCTATCACGATGGTGACGCCATTGTGTTCACGCCTGAAATCACCGGAACCAGGCGTATGGCCTCGTTCGGCCCATGGAATCTGGGCGAGCGCCTAAGGGATGGCAAGCCCATGGATGGACGCCTGAACCTCTATGTGGTGGTTCCAGGCACACAATACCGCTCCGCTACAAAGCCCGAGTACAACCACAATCGCATCGTCAACAAGTACACGGTAGACGGGAAGGTGCGAGATTGGGACATCTATTATTGCCTGATTATCGATCCCAAACTGGGCAGCGATTTCCGCAGCGAGAATGATTTGCTGATGGCGGCGCACCAGACTTTTCGTCCAGCCGATCGGTTCGATTTAAGTGACGTGCCCTCCGGCGAGATCCTGCGAGAAAGACTGGGTATGGACTCAGTGAACGGGCTCAACAAGTATCGCCGCAGAAACCGCAGCCTGCCCCGGCTCCTGATCATCCCTGCGGGCCTGGCTGTTCGCGCCACGGCCGAGTTACCGGACGTGACCATTACTCACTTCGGCCAGCCATCGTCGCCCACGCAGTAGATTTTTCCTGCTCGATTTATACTGACTCAGAGATTCCATAACTGAGGACCGGAACTGCTTCCATACCTTCACATTGGCCCGCTTGAAGTGCCGACCTTTGGCCTGCTCATGTGCCTCGCCTTCATCGCCGCTTATGTTGCCCTGGCGGCGGAAATTAAGCGACGCAAGCTATCTTTAGACCCATACAGCGTGGTCGCCTATGTGGCGATTGCCGGGATTGTCGGCGCAAAGATCTGGCACATCATTGACACGCCGGCCGATCGGAATTTTGACTTCATCAGCAACGCTCAGGGATTTTTCAACACCTTGCTCGGGTTCTTCTACTGGTTCCGCGGGGGCTTTGCCTGGTTTGGTGGTTTCGTGGCCGGCATCACGACCCTGCTGCTGATCGCGCGCAAGAACGGCATCAATCTGCTAACGATGCTGGACCTATCGAGCTCAGCGGCGGCGATTGGCTATGCAGTGGGACGCATCGGCTGCCTGACGTCAGGCGATGGCGATTACGGAATGCCCACTCACCTGCCCTGGGGCATGGCTTTCCCTAACGGGACTGAACCTACAACAGGCATCAACGGCATTTGCCTGAGATCAGGATGGCAGGAGAACTGCGCTGTTCATCCCACGCCCATCTACGAATTCATCGTAATGATGCTGGTGTTCTGGTACATCTGGCGGCGCGGGAAACGTGCCTTACAGCATCCGTTAGCGCCAGGCGTAATTGTGGGTGAGTTCCTGATCCT
>DASUBD010000450.1:0-5350 GCA_035763445.1 Candidatus Angelobacter sp. | reverse complement strand
CTGGCATCCGAGGAAGAACGGATGGTCGGCGATCTCTACGATTTCAACGTAGGTTCCATCAGGAGTTGCGCCAGTGAGTTTCAATCCCGCGCCGGTAAGGACGGCTTCATACTCACGATTGAATTCATAGCGGTGGCGATGACGTTCACTGATTTCGGCCGCTCCGTATGCGCGTGCGGCGTGGCTGTTGGGCTCCAGCTTGCAGGTCCAGGCCCCCAGACGCATGGTGCCGCCAAGTTCGTCAATGCCGCGCAGCTCGCGCAGCTTGTAAATCACACGATGAGGCGTTGCTGGATCAAACTCGCTGGAGTTCGCCTGCTCCAGCCCGCAGACGTTACGGGCATACTCAATGCAGGCGGTCTGCATGCCCAGGCAAATGCCGAAGTAGGGAACCTTCCTCTCGCGCGCGTAGCGGATGGCGTTCAGCATGCCTTCAATGCCGCGCTTGCCAAAGCCTCCGGGTACCAGGATGCCGTCAAAACCTTCCAGTTGAACTTCGTAATCGCGGTTCCCATCCTTGCTTTCCAGACCCTCGGCTTCCACCCACGTCAAATTCAGCTTGAGATTGTGGGCAATGGCTCCATGGATCAGTGCTTCTTTGAGCGACTTATACGAGTCCTCATACTCCACATATTTCCCGACGATGCCGATATGCACTTCATCTTTCGGGTTATAGATTTTGTGCACCAGCTCTTCCCATCGGGCAAGATCGGGCTCTTTCGAATCCACACGCAAGTAGCGCAGCAGCAGCTTGTCCACGGCTTCACGATGAAACACCAGCGGGACTTCGTAAATTGACGCGACATCTTTCGCCGTGATTACAGCTTCATCTTCCACATTGCAGAAGAGGGCAATCTTGCTCTTGATGTCCTTGGAAAGAAAACGATCAGTGCGGCAAAGCAGGATGTCAGGCTGGATTCCAATGCTGAGCAGTTCTTTCACCGAGTGTTGTGTCGGCTTGGTTTTGAGTTCCTGCGCTGCGCCGATCCACGGAACCAGTGTGACATGGACAAACAAAGTGTTGTCGCGGCCCAGTTCCTGGCGCATTTGGCGGATGGCTTCTAGGAAGGGCAATGATTCAATGTCGCCGACGGTGCCGCCGATCTCCACAAGGGCAATGTCCACGTCCTGGGCCACTTTCTTCATCGCCGCTTTAATTTCGTTGGTGACGTGCGGAATCACCTGAACGGTTTTTCCCAGATAGTCGCCGCGACGCTCCTTAGTGATGATCTGCTCGTAAATGCGGCCGGTGGTCCAGTTGTTGTCGCGCGAAAGGCGGGCATGGGTGAAACGCTCATAGTGGCCAAGGTCGAGATCGGTTTCGGCCCCGTCGTCCGTGACAAAGACTTCCCCGTGCTGGAAGGGAGACATGGTTCCCGGATCGACGTTCAGATATGGGTCAAACTTCATCAGGTTGACCTTGAGCCCACGGCTCTCCAGCAGGCAGCCCATTGACGCTGCTGCCAGGCCCTTACCCAGGGAAGACACAACTCCGCCGGTCACGAAAATGTATTTCGCTGCCATGAACTCCTCACGCTATCAGATTGTTGTGATTTTTGTGCTGAAGTGTATTTTGAGGGTGCTGATCCCCGGCTCGGAAGTGGCTTACGCCGTTGGCCGCGGAACCTTCTAGGGTGCACGATCAATTATACAAGAGGTCGGCTGTGGAAAGCTGGGGAGAAATTCAGGGAATTTCGTAAACCCGAAGCTCGCCTTTACGGATTAGAGCCAGGCGATGGCCGTCGGGAGACAGCGCTGGCAGAATGTCGCCACCTCGAAAATTTCCGGGCTCCCAGTCTGTTTCAAACACCTGCTTGCCTGAGCCGATCTGAAATACACGAACCCTGACTCTATTAAGTGGTGACCCCTTCCAATCGAGAACGTGCAGCGCGGCGGTGACACGAGTGCTGTACATTTCAGTCATGCCGAATCGAGTCCCGGAGAAGCTCGTGAAGAAGTTTGCCGATTCCCCTTTCATTTGGATGTCATAGAGTTCTTTCCCATCCACTCTGACGGCTACGGCTTTTGCATGGTTCGTGCCCGCAATCCTGATGCCTATCACAGTCCTGTCGTCAAGAAAGCGCACTTCAGGAGACATGTAAGAGCCATAAAGATCCAAGAGGAAAGGGTCTTGACCCGGCATTTGAAGCTTTGCTCCTGAGTCTTCCAGCAGTAACCCGGTATCACCCGGAACTATTTTGGTGCGGCGGGGAGGGAATGTCTGCAGAAGGGAAAACGTGCTGGTATCAAGCAGTTGCTGCTGCGTGAACTTGAATTTGCTGTTTTCGCCGTCGAATTGGAATCCGCCTGTGACGATTCTGGTACCGCGAGGGGAAACGTAGAAGGGATACTCAATTGGCCATGCCGGTCCGCAGTGAAAATCCAGGGAACACAGTTGCAACCCATTGCTGACGAGTATGAGAAAGCGACCGATTCCAGCCGCCTGCACGCTACCGTGGAGTTTCCGCACTGGGAAATTTTCTGCCCTGACAAGCTTCTTCTGTTCCACACTAAAAAGCAGCAAAGTCGAAGCTGAATCAGCCGATGTTTGCGACTGCATCTGATTGTCATACTTCAGCGTCCCGCCCCGGTGGACTTTCGGAAGCGACTCCTGCATTTGAGCTTCCCTCACTGACAGCAACAAAAGCTCATCGGAAAGGAATGCCAAGTCGGTGAAGCTGTAAACGATGCCGTCGTTTTTTGCACGGTGAAAGCTGTAACCAAAGGTTGACAGATCCTGCCGGAAGAGGAGCCGGCTATCTTCCTCAGCACTGCTGGAATCCAGTGCCAGCGCAATCAAAGCCAAGGCCATCAGCACATGGCTAACTCGTTTTCTGGCCACGCTATCCATGCTTGAACTTTAGAAGGGGATACCAGTGCTCGCAAGCGACATTGAGCGGCAAAGCGCTTGTCTTGAAACTAAAGAAAGAGTTGTTGCGTTGCTGGGGGCATGTGGATGTTTCAGCGGCTGGGCACTCGTATGGCTTCCCAGTTGCTTGTGCTGAATGAGGAAACAAATCTGAGATTGACTGCAAAATGAAATTCAGGGCGCGAATGAGCGCAAATCACAAATCTTGGAGACAAAACTCGGGAAACAGGCGCAGCCCGCGAAAGGGAACGGAGCTTCAGAGGAATGAATGGGAATGGTTGCGTCCTCGCAGGAATTTGGGCGATTTATCTTGCGTCCAACGATGACGTTTGTCACCGTCCATACTGCTCTTCAGGAATCCATCTACTCCGTTTAGAATCTCAGTTCGTATTGTTCACTTGACATATCTCGGCTGCTGGCCGTTGTCCCACGGATCGTACTGGTGGGCAAAGCGTACACGGTCTGCGATAGGTGGGTGGTCCCAGTACCAGAACACCAGCAGGCGGTTGGGATACGGGTAAACAAGAGAGAGCTCACCTAAGACCTGAAACGCATGCGCCGCGGTTTCCTGGGAGTTGGCATTAATGCCATGAGTAACCTCCAGTCCGTACACGTCAGCGTTATGCTCGAGGACGCGGCTGACTCCGGCGTCGATTGGCTGAGCGAGGAAGCCGAGAATGCTGAAGATGAGGAAAATCATTGGCAGGGCCGCCCAATCACCTAACTCGCGAATGTGCCAACGCCGGCCCCACCTGCGGAGAAACCACGAGCAGAAGCGGTAAAGCAGATAGAAGCCGATGAAGAGACCGATAGCGGCAGCGCCTAACCCAATCATCACGTGGTTCAAGACGTAATGTCCCATCTCGTGGCCGAAAACGAACAGAGTTTCCGGAGTGGTGGCCTTTTGAATGGTTGTGTCCCAAACCACAACCCGCTTGGAAGGACCGAATCCCGTAACGTAGGCATTGAGCGTTGTTACTTTCTCGCTTGCCTTCATCAGGAACATGCGGTCACGAGGGATGATTACCCCGCCACGGTGAAGGACGGTTTCAATGGAATCGACGAGTTGGGGATTGGTTTTATCCAGCGGCTCGAACTTGTTGAAAATCGGATCGATCACCACCGGCGCAATGACGGTTAGAAAGACAATGAACGGCAACGCGACGAGCCAGCACTGAAGCCACCACCATCGTGGACTCCTGCGAATGCGCCAGATCAGGAACCATAGCGTAATGATCGAAAAAATGATGCTGATCCCCAGTCCCTTCAGCACATCTCCGAACCACGATCCCCAATGCTGCACGGAAAGACCGTATTGCAGGCTGATATGGTGGCCGTAGGCGGACAGAGGCCAGTCCAGCACGCTAAGCAGGATTACCAACAGAGGGACTGCGATCAGCGCTTGAGAAAAGCTGTACTTGCTCGCCCTTTCTGCCCAATCCCGAAACCGGGCCACCACGCCGAGATAGAGAATCCCGAGCAGAACCACAAAGCTCCAGATTGTGCCCACGATCCGCAAGCGCCCGCTGATGTCGTATAGAGCCTTGGATTTGGCCAGCTTATCGGGTGGAAGCGTGTATTCCGTGGTTGGCGTCGGCTGACTGGAGTTGGCTTTGATGGCAGAGGAAGACGCGGTCGTTGGAGGGGTGGAGGCAGTTTGTGCTCCCACGAAAGAAATAGTAGTGAGTAATAACAAGAGAGTGATGACGACAGGCTTCATAGGCGTTAGAGTTCTCACGAGAGTATTTGAAGGCGAGCTAGCAGAAAGCCCGGGCCCTAGTCTCTCACAATTCTCCTGTCTGCGAGATTGAGGCGTCGCCGCTTTGAACTGTAGCTGCGCGAACCTGCAGATTGGAAGCATGCATGGATGTGGCTGAGCGAAAGAAGCGAGTTCGCAGCAGCCGATTCATGGGCTCAGAATAGAGCTCCGCAACAATTGCGCCAAGTACAAATGAAACCAGAACGACTGCAATGAACAGGAGAGGCACAAACCCCATCTGCTTTCCCATGTTCAGGAACAATGTAAAAAGCGCAAACACCACGAACATATGAGTGAGATATATCTCGTAGCTGTATTGGCCAGTTCTGAGCAAGGGCCAGAGCGCACGCGGCGTTCTCCAGTTGGTCTGTGCAAAAACTACGATGGACATGCATGTGCCAATCGCAAGCAGTGTCATCTCTAATCCATAACGGCCCAGCCCCCATTGATAAGCAAACAGGGAAAATCCCAGGATAAAGGTCACCAGCCCGGCGCCGACAATGCCAATGGTCCAGAGTACGCGGCGAGAACAACGGAATCGCGCGACGAACAGTGCTGTGAGGCATCCCAGTGCAATGGCGTCCATGCCACCAAGATACGAATACTCCTCCCAGGTTCCATTTCCGTGAGCCAGCACGGTTCGTCCAAAGGGGCCAAGCACTACAAATGCAAACAAGAATGCGATCAGAAGTTTGCCTTGTCCCAACAGGCGGCACACAAGA
>DASUBD010000449.1:0-5123 GCA_035763445.1 Candidatus Angelobacter sp. | reverse complement strand
GTCTTCCTGCCTCTCACCTTTGGCTACGCCATTGTCCGCTACCGCCTGATGGACGTGGATCTCATCTTCAAGCGAGGCGTCGCCTACACCCTTGCCACAGCGGCCCTGGTGGGAGCGTATTTCATGGTGATCGGCAGCATGGCGGAAGCCGTTCGAGTAAAGCTGCCCAGCACTGGCACGGCCGGACTGATTGCTGCCATCGTCATCACCGCCCTGCTTTTTGAACCGCTGAAGAACTGGATTCAGCAGCGTGTAGACAAATTCTTCTATCGCACACGATACGACTATCGCCGCACTCTGATTGAGTTCGGCCGCGAACTCAGCTCTGAAACCGATCTCAGCACCATGCTCGTCTCCGTGATTGACCGTCTTTCGCGCACCCTGGGTGTGGAGCGGCTGGCCATCTTCCTGGCCACTGGAGATGAGAACCAGCCTTTTGAAATGGTCAAATCGTTCGGAATCTCCTACGAGAGTGCGGCCCCTCTTGATCTCAGCTTCCTGGTTGTTGAACGGCCCGAACATTATTGGGGCCACGTGTTCTTTGATAACACTCGCAAAGCTCTCAAAGAAAGCGCGAGCGCTCGTGACACCATTGCGCGGCTCAACCTGAACTATTACATTCCCTGCACCGTGCAGAACCGCACGATTGCAGTCCTCGGCCTGGGGAAAACTCTTTCCGGAGATTTTCTCTCCAGCGAAGATGTTGAGCTGCTGGAAACGCTGGCCGGTTACATCGGGATAGCCATCCAGAACGCGCGTCTCTACGCCTCACTGGAGCAGAAGGCCGCGGAATATGAGCGTCTCAAGGATTTCAACGAGAACATCGTGGAATCCATCAGCGTGGGTGTGCTGGCTGTGGACCTGGAAGATCGCATTGAGTCCTGGAACTCGCAGATGGAAGTCATGTATGCCATGCCCCGGTCGCAGGTGCTGGGGCAGAAAATCAGCGAAGTATTTCCGGCTTCCTTCATGGAAGAGTTCTACCGGGTACGGCAGAACCCCGGCATCCACAACCTGTACAAGTTCCGCCTGCATACGCGCGCTGGAGATACGCGCATTGCAAATGTGGCCATTGCTCCACTGGTTACCAGAAAATTCAGCGTCATCGGGCGGCTGATCATTGTTGACGACATCACGGAACGCATGGAACTGGAATCGCAGCTTTCGCAGGCTGAAAAGCTGTCATCCATCGGCCTGTTGGCTGCAGGCGTGGCTCATGAGGTCAACACCCCTCTCGCGGTCATTTCCAGCTACGCCCAGATGCTCACCAAGCAGATCAATGGCGACGCCAAGCTCAGCGCCTTGCTGGATAAGATCACGCGCCAGACCTTCCGCGCCTCTGAGATTGTCAACAATCTCCTGAATTTCTCGCGCACCAGCGCCACTGAATTCAGTGATGTTGACCTGAACAAAATCATTTCGGAAACACTCAACTTGTTGCAGCACCAGCTTAAGACTTCGCGCATCAAGCTGGAAACAGAGTTTTATGAAAGGCTGCCGCTCATCCACGGCAACCCGGGCAAGCTGCAGCAGGTTTTTCTTAATTTATTCCTGAACGCCAGAGATGCCATGGCTGGCACTGGCGGCACGCTGCGCGTGCAGACCTCAAACGGCAGCAGCGTGGAAGTCAATATCCGTGATTCCGGCACGGGCATCGCTCCGGAAAACATTCATAAAATTTACGACCCGTTTTTTACTACTAAAACCGTGCCGAAAGAAGGCCAGTCACGCGGGACCGGGCTGGGGCTTTCAGTAACTTACGGGATAATCCAGGAACACGCTGGAAAAATCAGGGTGGAAAGCGCGCCCGGCCAGGGCACCACATTTCATCTTGAATTTCCGCTTATAAGAAAGGCAGTCAATGTCTGAAGTCGCAGTCTTAAGCAGAGCGCCTGTTGAAAACGCGGTGGGTGGAACTGTTCTTATCATCGATGATGAAACCGCGATTCGCGAATCGCTGGAAACGCTTCTGGAGTTTGAAGGTTACGCCGTACAGTCCGCAGAAACAGGTGAAGAAGGCCTGGCCAAAATGGCGGAAACGCCCTTTGATCTGGTGTTGCTGGATTTCGCCTTGCCGGACCGCAATGGACTGGAAATCCTGGCTGATATCCGCAACCGTGATCCCCAGCTTGCAGTCATCATGATTACCGCTTACGGCACGGTCGATAATGCCGTCCGCGCAATGCAGAGTGGCGCCACCAACTTCATCCAGAAGCCCTGGGACAATGAGAAGCTGCTGGCGGATGTCCGCGCTGCCGTGGCTCGCCGCCGCGCTGAAGAAGAGAACGAGCAACTCAAGCGCGCACTCAGGCAGCGTTATTCGTTCGAAAACATTGTCGGCAAGAGCGATCCCATGTTGCGGATCTTTGATCTCGTCGGCCAGGTCGCCTCCAGCCGTTCCACCGTGCTGATCCAGGGCGAAAGCGGTACCGGTAAAGAGCTTATTGCCAAGGCCATTCACGCCAATTCGCCGCGCAAGAACCAGCCTTTTGTGCCGGTGAACACCGGTTCTATGCCCACGGACCTGCTGGAATCAACGCTCTTTGGTCACGTCAAGGGAGCGTTTACCAGCGCCATTGCCTCCAAGAAGGGCCTGTTTGAAGTGGCTGATGGCGGCACGATCTTCCTTGACGAAATCGGCACCATGAGCCTGGAAACGCAGTCAAAGATCCTGCGCGTCCTCCAGGACCGCAAGTTTATGCATCTCGGCGGCGTGCATGAGATTCAGGTGGACGTACGAGTGATTGCCGCCACCAACATCGACTTGAAAGTTCTGGTCCGCGAAGGCAAGTTCCGTGAAGACCTGTTTTATCGCCTGAATGTCATCACCGTGGACTTGCCGCCACTGCGCAGTCGTGCGGTAGACGTTCCGCTGTTGGTAAACCATTTCCTCGCCAAGTTTTCTTTAGAGAACGGGAAACCGCCGCGCCAGATTTCTCCGGAAGCGTTGCGCCCGCTGATGGACTATGGCTGGCCGGGAAATGTGCGCGAGTTGGAAAATGTTATTGAACGGGCCGTCGTGCTCTCCAATGGCTCGGTCATCGGCATAGAGCTGTTGCCTGATCATATCGTGGGGCGCGGATCTCCGGGCAGGATGTTTGAGCACCGTCCTGACGCCTCTCTGTTTGAAATCGTAGAAGACCTGGAACGCCGCCTGATTGGTGACATGCTGGAGAAATGCAACTGGAACCAGACGGAAGCTGCTGACCGGTTCCATATCCCGCTCTCCACGCTGAACCAGAAGATCAAGCGTTTGAATATTGAGGTCAGGAAGCGGTCTGCGAAGGACTAGAAGCAGACGCTTCCTTTCGCGCCCGGGCCTTGTGCCATATCCGGAACGCGAGCAGCACCAGGCTCATGGCGTAAAATCCTGCAAGGGGTTGGTAAAAAGCGGCCAGCATTCCCGCCGCCAGGGCAACCGGAAAAGCAGTCAATCGCAACCCCATTGCCCTCGCTGCCCGCGGATCATCCTCATTGATCAGCCTTCGCTTGCGCGCAAATACCCATTGCAACAGCAAGAACAGCGCAGCTAAAAACAAATTTCCAAAATAGATCTCCAGCGCCGCTCGGTTCCTGATGAGGTGTCCCAGCAGCGCGCAGGAGAACGGCAGGACGGAGATCGCCATCAGGAAGAGCAGATTCAGCCATACCAGCGCCACCTGCATGTGCCGGAAGAAATGCATCGACAAGTGATGAAAAAACCATAGCAGTCCGCAGTATGTAAATGAGAAGAAAAAGCTTATGAAGACCGGCCCTTCTTCTCCCAGCCGTCGCAACAGCTCCTGCGACGACACAGACTTGGGCACATCCGGAACCTTGAGTTCCAGTACCATCAGCGTCATTGCGATGGCGAAAATACCATCTGTAAGCGCTTCAACACGTCCCTTGGAGAGTAAAACCTTCTGAAGCAGATCGCGCGGAGACTCTTTTAGAATACTCATTAGGAGCCCGATTCTAGCGGCTTAGCCATCGAGAGACAATCCGCTACTTGCCTTGGCGCAGATTAGATCGTCCCATGGGCTCTGCTATAGTGGGCGTGTAATGCAGACTGGCTTCAGCAGCGACATTCTTTCCCAATCCCTGGGGTACATCAGGTGAGAACGGCCATGCCTCCGTTGAGCCCCCCGGACGCCCCATTGCCGGATACGGTCCATAAGGCAATTATCTTTGAGGACGTCCATCTCAGCTTTGACGAACTGGACGTTCTGAATGGTATTTCCTTTGAGCTGAAACGGGGTGAGACCAAGGTGATCCTCGGGGTTGCCGGCTCCGGCAAGAGCACGCTCCTCAAGCTCTGTCTTGGGCTGATCAGGCCCGACGCCGGACACATCTACGTGCTGGGGCACGATGTCACCGCGATGCCGGAAGAAGAGTTGTTTGATCTTCGCAGCCAGGTGGGAATCGTCTTCCAGGAAAGCGCGCTTTTTGATTCGCTTACGGTGCGGGAAAACGTGGCTTTCCGCCTGATGGAAGAGAAGCTTCCGGAACAGGAGATTGAGGCGCGTGTGCGCGAAGCCCTGCGCTTTGTAGAGTTGGAACATACGCTTGATATGTTCCCCGCGTCGCTCTCAGGCGGTATGCGACGTCGTGTGGGAATTGCTCGCGCCATCATCACGCACCCGGAAATCCTGCTTTATGATTCGCCCACCGGAGGTCTGGATCCGATTACGTCCACAACGATCATCGAGCTGATCATGAAGCAGCGCGACGTTTCGAAAACGAGCGCCCTTCTGGTGACCCATCGCTTGCAGGACGGCTTTATGCTGGCCAGCCACTACTATGATCCCCGCACTAACTCCATGCAGCCGGTAAATGGCCGTCCGTCACGTGACGTTCACACCAGTTTCCTGATTCTGCGGGATGGGAAAATCATCTTTGATGGAACGGCCGCGGAACTGGCCGCGATTACTGACCCCTATATTCGCGACTACATTTCCTGAAGAACTGAACGCAACTAACGGCCGGCCTTGGCCGCTGCCTGTGCGCGACGTGCTTCCAGCCTGGCAGCAAATTCCTTCACACGCTTCTTGCCGGCTGGACGCATGACAACTTTCTCCACATTGCGTCCGAGATCAATATTGAATGAATCTTTCCGTGCCTGCGCAAAATAGGATCCGAATTTG